>JAJQAR010000103.1 GCA_021203705.1 Prevotella sp.
AATTAGTACCTTTGGACTTCTTATCGGATTTTGATATTTTACTACGTCTATGTCTGTGTGATTTTTGAATTATGAAATATACGATTGATGACATCCGCCAAATGCAGGAAGGGCAGACTTTCGATTGCAAGAGCTTTCAGATACAACCTAAAGCTCTTGCCAATACTATTGTCGCCATGGCTAACGCTGATGGTGGCATGATTGCAATAGGTATTTCTGACGGTCAAAGAAAGATTGAGGGGGTTGACCAGAATAAAAAGCACTTAAATGATATTTTACGTACTCCTTTTGATTTTTGCGTACCTTCTGTTACGGTAACTACTGAATATATGCCTTGTGTGGATGTAAAGGGCAATAACAACCATATTCTCTTGATGTTCATTCCCGCAAGTGCTACGCTTCATGCGAATCAAGCTGATGAGGTGTTCTGGCGGGTGGGTGACAAGTCTCATAAGTTGTCTTTTGAGGAACGGGTCCAGCTCTTGTACGACAAAGGGGAGCGGTATTTTGAGGATACTCCGGCTTTCAATGCTTCTTTGGATGATATTGATATGTTGGCTGTACAGGATTACACCAACCTTATTGGTTACGGTAAGACGGCTCTTGAATTTTTACAGGAAAACAAGGGCTTTGTCTCTTTCAAGGATGGTGTTCCGCAAATTAGTACTGCTTGCATCTTGCTTTTCGGAAAGCGTCCACAAAACTTCTTTCCAAGGGCAAGGGTGAGGTTTATCAGATTCTTGGGTACGGAGGAAAAAGTAGGGCGTGAGATGAATGTGGTTAAGGATGTTACTTTTGAGGGACGCATCCTTGAGCAAATTAAAAAGGCTATCGCCTATCTTGAAACGCAAGTCAAGGAGCATTCTTATTTGGGAGATACGGGCACTTTCGTTACGGATAGAGAATATCCTAAGTTTGTGTTGCAGGAGATGGTCGTTAATAGCGTTTGCCATAGGGATTACAGTATTAAGGGTACTGAAATTCAAATCAAGATGTTTGATGATCGTCTTGTGTTTGAGACGCCTGGTAAGCTGCCTGGTATCGTACGCACTGACAATATTCGTCATACGCATTTCTCTCGTAATCCTAAAATCGCCGAGTATTTGAAGGCATACGATTTTGTCAAGGAATTTGGAGAGGGGGTTGACCGTATGTGCCGTGAATTATCTGCTATTGGTTCACTGGAACCGCAATATTTATTGATAGCCTTTATCTTGAAGACTACGGTTTTTGCTTCTATTGATAAAAGATACAATACTACCCAGAATAATGATCATTCTACCCAGACAAAGGATTATACTACCCAGAAAAGTGAAATTACTACCCAGAATAATAATTCTACCCAGAGGGGGGTGTTTAGGTTGACTTTTTCTCAGAGGGGTATCATTGATTGTATTTTGGAAAATCCGAAAATCAATCGTGTGGAGATTGCATCTAAACTTGGTAACATAACTGAGAATGGTGTAAAATACAATCTAAAAGCCTTGAAAAAGAAAGGGTTAATTAAACGAGTTGGATCTGACTTTGGTGGGCATTGGGAAGTGATTAATTATCCTGATTTGCCTTAGTTTTGGAACTAAATTCTTAACTCTTAATTCTTAACTCTTAATTCTTAACTCTTAATTCTTAACTTTTAATTCCCTTGCAATTAGCTCTCGTTATAATAATTCTCGCCCTCGCCCTCATCTACGTTGCCTATTCTCTTTACAAGGCTTTCACGCTGAAAAAGGGCGACAGGTGTTATGGCTGTCCGTTGAAGGAAGCCTGTGATAAAAAAAAGAGGGCAGACTCTTCCTGCCCTCCTGATAAAAAATGATTTTCTCACTTGGTGTCTCTCACGCACCTCAGATTCGCTGCCGTCGCCCTCACTAACAGTGGATATTCTTCTGGAAAAGGTTTTATCTCTACTGTATTTGCTTCCACATGCCAGTGGGCGGCATCGATTTTCCTTATCGTATAGCTTTTCCCGCTACTTGTCACTGTCATATTCTTATCCACGGTGGCGTTGTTGTAGCATCCGCATGTCCCGGCATGAACGTTTATGTCTCCTGTACTGTAACGGAAATCCTGTGTCGGGAAAAACGACACTGCCGGTCCTATGCTGCCTTTCCAACCTTGCATATACATCGTATATCCGTTTTGATTGTTTATCACTGTCTTACTGTTCTCCACACAGTTCAACATCGTGAATGGGGTTTTGTCCCAATTTGAGTTGATGTTCTTCCCGTTCTGCGTGAAGCCCAACCATATATCGCCAGGAGACACTCGCCAACCGTATGGACAGGGGTCGAATATCGTCTTGTTCGGACCATAATCGTCCTCTAAATATGCGTCTATATTTTTGTAATTTTTGTCGTATTTGTCGCTTTTGCTGTTCTGACTGTAAATTTGATATTCACCGTTTCCAGGATGACCACCGCCCCATAGAAAATCGTCTTGCTCTGGCAACCAGTCGCCGCCGTTGTATCTGAAATATTCTGTCTGTGCGGAATGTGAGTTGCCTGATGCTATGAACATCGTCGGATGTCTCACTGATTGCTCTATCACATAATTGTTGTCGTTTCCCAATGTCGCCCCTGGCACTTCCCCTGCCGCTTCAGTGTAGAACACTTCCGTGCCTTGCGTCGCTCCTACCATGCCTGTGTTGCCCGTCAGGTCTATCTGCTCGTTTCTATTGTCATATACGCCTATCTCTACTCTGTACGTTCCATTGCTTTCTTTCACATCGCCATCAGCGAACCCCGCCCACTGAGGATTTCCGTGCTTGCCTCCTGACGTGGTGATGTTTCTCACTTTTTGCGCTGGGAAAGGGTCTTTCCTACCCCATTGGTACAGTGTTCCGTATGTGTCGTAATCCACTTTTCCTGCCGTCGCCGGGTACTCTGACAACGCTCCTAATGCGAGATTCATCACTAATCGCCCTGGGACGTATTCATCGGTGTTGATACCGTTTGTCGCATCCCATTTGTAATGGTAGTATTCCACTGCGCCTTTCTCTGGACTTACGCCCTCGTTGGGCACCCATATATGCCATGACCATAGTATGTTGCCCTCGCAGTTCTCGTCATCGTATCCGGCTATCACGGCGTTGCCTGGCTTGCTCGTCTTGACGTATATCTTGCGGTGGTATTCTATATATGACTTCAGATCGGCTTCTATGTTCTCATTAGGTGCCTCATCTATCCACACGAGTTTCTTGCCGCCTTCGGTCGTCGGGTCGTTGTTACCGATACAGCCTTCTGTCTGCCATAGTATCTTCACTCCTCTTATCTTCTTTCCGTCATTCGCTCCTTTTTCCTTGTATGATGAATTCAGATAGGTGGTGAAAGTGTACCTTTCAGCAAGTTCTGGATTTTTCTCTGTCTCTGCCTTTAACTCACTGCTCATCTCCTCGTCTCTAACGTATGGATAGAAAGCTATCGTCTCACCTGGATAACTCGCTATCAGACAGTTGGCGGATGGTGTCGTCAACTCGTTCTCCGTGATACCGATATTCAACTTTATATCGTAGATGTTGTTCCTTTGGATGTTCTGGTTCTTTCCATTACCTTCCTCCTCCTCACCGTCAACCGTGGCATCCCAACTGCCTGGGTACGCTGTATATGATGGCCTCGATAGTATTGTCGCGGTATTGTCTCCCTCTCCGTATGTCACTTGTACATTGAGGTATGGTATCAGCCTCAACGCCTCTGTCGTGTCCTGCTCGTGGATATTCTCTGGCACATACATCACGAACGGACCATATCGCGTCTTTCTGCCATCGTCTTGCGTGGTGTTCTCATCGGGGATGAACGACCGTGAGATCTCGAAACCCGAACTCGACGGGGGATAGTACCATGTCCCGTCTTCACTGTATGTAGCGGCTACAGTGCAGGCTTTCGGTATATGCTCTATCATCAGACTCGTCATGCTGGCTTCATATTTCTCCTCGTCATTCAGCGTTATACTTACGTACAGTTTGGCGAACATCCTCGTCAGCTCTACGCTCAGTATGTCACGCCCACTGCCGCTGACTCTCAATGTGCCGTCCTCTCCTAAGCTGCCGCCCATCGGTATCGACAGTTCTTCTTCTCTTGTCGCTTCTTTATCTTCTCCAAGTCTGATGGGTGCTGGGTTGGGGATTGTCTGCTTTTTCAACTCTGCAAGTGTATTGAATCCTGAGTTCGCTGTCATGCCCTCACGCGCCCATGTACTGCTGCCCGTATTCGCCACTATGTATATCACGCAAGGCTCTCCATTGTTGTCTCTCAAACGCACGTTGACCTTTGGCAGATTGTCCAACTCGCCTTGCTCTGATAACGTGTAATAGCCAGGATGTGAAATAAGCTGCTCCGTAGCATAGTCGTATTGGAACACCCAGATGTCATTAACACGCCGCTCCGCTTCTGTATCGTCGGTAGCCGCTCTCGTTGTCATCTCTACGGACATATCCGCCACACTGAGGTCAAGGCTTGCTTCCACAATCTCGCCTCTGTCAATGAACTCGCCCGTTGGATATCCGTCGTCAAACAGCTCATCTGAACAGCCTGTCATTACAAGAAATAACGACAACAGTGCGAATACTACCGTTTTCTGTATCTTGTTATCCTGATCTTTTATCTTTCCCATTATCTTCTGTCTCCTTTCATCTGTTCGGTCTTACCCATTATAACCTGTTTTGGGGTATTGGTTGTTTAAGTTTGTGTTCTTATTTAGTGCTGTCCCCTTCTTCATCAAGGTTCGTACCGAACTCAAATTCGTTCTCCCAAACATTCTCCCAACTACTTGTGGTTACTTCAAAATTACCGTTTGAGATCCTTACCTTGAAACGGTATAGCTTGTTGCGCTCTATGTCGTAACGGCTCGACGCATCATTTGTCGTCATCCCTCCTGTGTAATCGGCAAAGTAGATATTGTTCGTCTTGCCTTGCCCGTTGAGCCTCACTGATATATATGAATAGTCGTCTCCACTGTTGTCATACTCCGGGACATATATCATCCATTTCTCTTGTCTGCCATTGCCGTCTGTCCATTCCTGTACTTTCTGAAATGGTAACTCTTTATATTCCTCGTCATTTTTTCCTGCCAACAGATGAACCCTTCTTTCTTCGTCTTTCGTCCAACTTTCGTAGTCGTCTTGTGAGGTAACACCATTCGGAGCGCAATAGCCTCTTGCGTTATAGCGGCACAGCCGTACATCGGCAAACGTGGTCTCCGCTTCTGCCCTGTCCTGGTCAAGCTGTAATATCACTTCTATCTTCGCCATGGCTCGCAACATACTGATCGGCTCTCCGTACAGCAAAGTTGCCTTACCGCTATCAAATTGTTTGTTCTTATATTCTCTCACTCCAAAAAGCGGCATCGCATTGGTGCTGCTCAACTCGAAATCTGTCTTGTGCTCAAACGTGCTGTGAAGGGGATTTACTGTCTCACAGATATTGTTTATTGTGGTTTCTCCTACTATCAGATTTTCATCATCATAGTTCCCCCAGTTGGCGAGTATTACAATCTTGAAGTGGTCGGCATATTTTACCAACAATGGCGACACCTCACCCATAACGGTGTACGATGTATATCCCTCCTCGTCTGCCACATCAAAACTGCCAGTCTCCAACTGTGCGATATATCTGTCATCCCCATCAAAAAAATATATCCTATAGTCTCCACTCTCCACATCGATATAGTTCTCATACTGGCTTCCTGTCTCATATCCTTCGGATACGCTCGTTGTGGCTCTCGACTTCAATGTTATCCCTACTCTCACTGTCGTTTCCTCTGCTCTTGCTGTTTCTTCTCCCATGTCATCGGCACACGACATAAAAGTAAGTGTCAGCAGCATTACCGACAGCATTATATTGTATTTTATCATCAATTTTTTCTCCTTTACAGTCCTGTGTCTTGCAATACCACCTTCCATGAGTTTATATAGACATACGATTGTAGCCAACGGTCGCTGTTGTCAAGGAAAAACACTATGTTATATTCGTCTTGCCTGTCAAGATATTCCTGATCATCCATACTCTCGTTGTAATACCCTTTCACCATCAAGGCATAGTCTATAAGTGGTATTGATAGTACATTCGTCCCTGTCTCGTTGTTGATTATGTTCAGACGGGTAGCATGACCTTTTATCAGCCTTGCCGTTGTCAACTCTGCTGCCAACGCACCGTTCATATTGACTGCGCCATCTGTGATAATGCCTGCCTCGCCATGCACCGTCCGCCATGCTCTGTATGTTATCCACTCATCATCCATAACGCTGTTGTCCCAGTCCATTTTGCCGTTGTTGTCGGTAATCTTAAAACTGAACTTATCCTTGTCAACGGTATCACCTGAAATGTGCTGCAACACTATCCTGAACGTATTGGTGTTCTTTACCAACGGCACTGTATAATAGTGCGTCCCCACTGTTTTCTGAAATTCCTGTCCTTCCACATATCCATGAAACAGCCTGTCTATGTCTGTGTCAATATATGCATTGCTTTCTTCGTCATACTTGCGGTTGAGTGTGCATGTCAGCTCTCTACTTACATCACTTTCAGGAATACTGAATGCTCCCTTTTCCTTTGTGCCGCACCATGTCAACAGTCCATATTTCCCCGTCTCCACGTCAACATCCATAGTGTAGCCCTCTGCGGCAAGATTATCGCCACTTTCCTTCTTTTGCCATACCACATTTCCGTTTGCATCGACTAAGTACAGCGTTACCCAACTGACTTCATGGGAAAAAGCGTCGGCGTACTTCATGTTGTAGTCATACACGAACCTTACTTTATACTTCGCACTACAATCCACATCCTCATCGAATATCATACTGCAACCACACAGCACAACACAACACAAAGCATACGCCAACACCCTCTTTCCCTCTCTTATCATTTCAGATCTAAATTTTCTTACAATACTCTTTAATTCTTAATTTTATTAGCCCACATTCGGCTTAAGCAGCGTCCAATCTTCACTCCCTCACCCACGTGTATGGGATCTTCCTCCCCACTGTAG
>JAJQAR010000279.1 GCA_021203705.1 Prevotella sp.
GTTCCCAAGCCGAAAGAGATAAAGGAAAGTCTCGACCAGTATGTCATCGGTCAAGACAATGCGAAACGCTGTTTAGCGGTGTCGGTATATAACCACTACAAGCGATTGCAACAGCCAGAAGATGACAATGGTGTGGAGATAGAGAAAAGCAATATAATAATGGTGGGAAGCACGGGAACTGGCAAAACACTTATGGCACGCACCATAGCGAGGTTGCTCGATGTACCCTTCACCATTGTCGATGCCACAGTATTTACGGAGGCAGGATATGTTGGAGAAGATGTGGAAAGCATACTTAGCAGGCTGCTGCAGGTGGCAGATTACAATGTAGAGGCAGCTCAGTGCGGTATCGTGTTTATAGATGAAATAGACAAGATAGCGCGAAAGAGCGACAACCCATCTATTACCCGTGACGTAAGTGGCGAGGGTGTGCAGCAGGGACTTCTCAAACTGCTTGAGGGAACAATGGTAAACGTGCCGCCCCAGGGTGGGCGTAAACACCCCGACCAGGAATATATTCATGTTGACACGCGGAATATCCTGTTCATCTGCGGAGGTGCGTTTGACGGTATAGAGCGTAAGATAGCGCAAAGGCTGAATACCCATGTAGTGGGTTACAACTCCGTACAGAACGTGAGGAAGATAGACAAACAAGACCTGATGAAATACATCATGCCGCAAGACCTGAAGTCATTCGGACTGATACCGGAAATTATCGGTCGCTTGCCTGTACTTACATACCTCAATCCCCTTGACCGCAGTGCGTTGAGGGCGATATTGATAGAACCGAAGAACTCGATTATAAAACAGTACGTAAAACTGTTCGAGATGGACGGCATCACGCTTACCTTCACGGAAGAATCGCTTGATGCCATTGTCGATAAAGCGATGGAATACAAGTTAGGTGCACGAGGGCTGCGCTCGATAGTAGAAAGCGTGATGATGGATGCCATGTTTGAGATACCGTCAAAGAAAATAAAGACATTTGACGTAACTGCTGATTATGTGCGCAACCAGCTTGCCAAGACAAATCTTGACAATCAGGAATGTGCGTGAGCGGTAGAAAAGCCGTGAGAACTATATTCTATATTAGAGAACCTGCTTATCATTTTATCCCATGAGTCCACAAGTCAACCTTACAGAAGAACTGAAAGAGAAATTCGGATTTGACAAGTTCAAAGGTGATCAAGAAGCCATTATCCGCAACCTGTTGGCGGGCAAGAACACATTCGTGCTGATGCCGACAGGCGGAGGAAAGTCGTTATGCTACCAGTTGCCCTCCCTCGTTATGGAAGGCACGGCAATAGTGATCTCCCCCCTTATCGCCCTGATGAAAAATCAGGTGGACGTGATAAACGGCATCAACGAAACCGATGGCGTTGCTCATTACCTCAATTCCTCTCTCAACAAGTCAGCCATTGACAACGTGAAGAATGACATATTAATCGGCAAGACAAAGCTACTTTATGTCGCTCCCGAGTCGTTGACAAAGGAGGATAATGTGGAGTTTTTTAAGAGCGTGAAGATTTCATTTTATGCTATCGACGAGGCACATTGTATCTCGGAGTGGGGGCATGATTTCCGCCCAGAGTATAGGCGTATCCGTCCGATAATCAATGAGATAGGCGATGCTCCTGTTATTGCCCTTACAGCAACGGCTACCGACAAGGTACGCACTGACATCAAGAAAAATCTCGGTATCTTAGACGCAGTGGAGTTCAAGAGTTCGTTTAACCGTCCTAACCTGTATTACGAGGTACGTCACAAGACAAAGGATATCGACAAGCAGATAGTGAAGTTCATCAAACAGAACACGGGCAAGAGCGGTATAATATATTGTCTGTCAAGGAAGAAGGTAGAGGAATTGGCGGCAGTATTGTGCGCCAACGAGATAAAGGCAGCCCCATATCATGCTGGTTTGGACTCCGCCACCCGTTCACAGACGCAGGATGACTTCCTTATGGAACGCATTGATGTCATAGTGGCGACCATAGCCTTCGGTATGGGTATTGACAAACCAGATGTGCGTTTTGTACTTCACTACGATATTCCGAAGAGTCTTGAAGGCTATTATCAGGAGACAGGGCGTGCAGGGCGTGACGGCGGTGAGGGAAAGTGTATCGCTTTCTATTCGTATAAAGACCTGAAGAAACTTGAGAAATTCATGGAGGGCAAGCCCGTGGCAGAGCAAGATATCGGGAGGCAACTGTTGCAGGAGACGGCAGCCTACGCAGAGTCGTCAGTATGCCGCCGCAAGATGCTTCTTCACTATTTTGGTGAGGACTATGAACCAGACAACTGTGGCAGTTGCGACAACTGTCTGCATCCGAAAGTAAAAGTAGAGGGCAAGGAAGCATTGCTCATCGTATTGAAAGCCATCATTGCCATAAAGGAGGATTTCAGAACCGACTATGTAATTGATTTCGTTGAAGGCAAGGAGGACAACAATGATATCGTTGCCCATAAGCATAACGAACTTGAGGAGTTCGGAGCAGGTGAGGACATGGACGATAAAATATGGAATCCTGTAATCCGTCAGGCGCTTATCTCAGGGTATATAAAGAAAGACGTGGAGAACTACGGTATATTGAAGCTCACTGCAACGGGAAAGAAATTCCTAAAAAATCCTACCTCATTTATGATTGTCCTCGACAATGAGTTCAACGAGGAGGAAGAAGAGGAAAATATCGAAGGGCACGACACTGTATTAGACCCTACCTTATATGCCATGCTGAAGGACCTGCGCAAGGAAATAAGCAAGAAGCATCATCTACCGCCATACGTGATATTCCAGGATGTGTCGTTGGAGCAGATGGCAACAGTATATCCCATTACCCTTGAGGAGTTACAGAACATTCAGGGAGTAGGAGCGGGAAAGGCACGCCGCTACGGAAACGAGTTCATATCCCTGATAAAAAAGCATTGTGAGGAGAATAATATCGAACGCCCGGAGGACTTACGGGTAAGAACCGTTGCGAAGAAATCGGTAATCAAAGTAAAAATCATCCAGAGTATCGACCGCCAGGTTGCCCTCGATGACATTGCTGTGGCACAGGGAATGGATTTTGATGACCTTATAGACGAGATAGAGGCCATCGTTTACAGTGGCACAAAACTGAATATTGACTATTTCCTGAATGAAGTGATCGACGAGGACCATATCACCGACATATACGACTATTTCAAGGAGAGCGAGACCGACGATATAGAAACCGCAATGGAGGAGCTCGGCAACGACTATAGTGAGGAGGAAATCCGTCTTGTGCGCATAAAGTTCCTTTCAGATATGGGAAATTGATATGTAAATTATTCTATCCTATCCCTTTTTTTATTATTTTTGCAGTCTATTAAAAACCAACTCTTATTGTTTATGGCTTATACAGATAATCATTTGGTCATAATGGCTGGTGGTGTCGGCAGTAGGTTCTGGCCTATGAGCACGACGGAGAAACCCAAGCAGTTCATTGATGTGTTAGGCGTAGGGCGTTCATTAATGCAGTTGACATTCGACAGGTTTAAGGGTGTGTGCCCGCCTGAAAACGTGTGGGTGGTAACAAATCAGTTATACAAGAACATTGTCGCGGAGCAGCTCCCAGAAATTCCCATTGGCAACATCCTCTGTGAGCCATGCAGAAGAAACACTGCACCGTGCATTGCATACGTCAGTTGGCGTATAAAGGCTATCAATCGTAACGCCAGCATTGTAGTATCGCCAAGTGACCATATCGTAACCGACAATGAGGAGTTCCGCCGCGTGGTTAACCAGTGCCTTAAATTTGCTGGCGAGACCGATGCCATGATAACTTTGGGAATGAAGCCGACACGCCCTGAGACAGGATATGGCTATATTCAGGCAGACCTGTCCACCAGTTCTCCACGCAACAAGGAGATATACCGTGTTGACTCATTCAGGGAGAAGCCCGATGTGGAGACGGCTAAGAAATACATCCGAAACAAGAGTTACTTTTGGAATTCGGGGATATTTATCTGGAATGTCAACACAATAGTGAATGCCTTCCGTATCTACCACCCTGCAATAAGTAAGATATTCGAGGGTATGCTGCCTATCTACGGCACACCGCAAGAGCAGGAGGAAATAGACCGCAAGTTCCCTGAGTGTGAGAGCATATCCGTTGACTATGCCATAATGGAGAAGGCAGAAGAGATTTTCGTATGCCCTGCCGACTTTGGCTGGAGCGACCTCGGCACATGGGGCTCACTGTTGGTAGAGACAAAGAAAGACTTGTATGGAAACGGTGTCATCGGTGACAATGTAGCGTTGTTCGATACTCACGACTGTATTATCCACACCCTGAACAAACAGAAAGTGGTGATACAGGGATTGGACGGTTTCATCGTGGCAGAGGAAGGCGACAAGCTGCTTATCTGCAAGCTATCCGAAGAACAGCGCATAAAGCAGTTCTCAGGTGAGAATTAATACGAAAAATAGTTAATGGAGAAAAAAGTAGCCCTTATAACGGGAATTACAGGACAGGACGGTTCTTATTTAGCCGAACTGCTTATTGACAAGGGATATGAGGTGCACGGACTGTTGCGCCGCTCATCCTCGTTCAACACAGGAAGAATAGAACATCTGTACCTTGACGAGTGGGTGAGAGATATGAAAAAGGCCCGCCTTGTAAATCTGCATTGGGCGGACATGACTGACTCGTCATCGCTTATCCGCATTATTGGAGAGACAAAACCTACAGAGATATACAACCTTGCGGCACAAAGCCATGTAAAAGTGTCTTTCGAAGTACCGGAATACACCGCCGATACCGATGCTGTAGGTGTGCTCCGTCTGCTTGAAGCTGTGCGAATCTGCGATATCGAGAAGTCTTGCCGCATATATCAGGCTTCCACATCTGAACTCTATGGCAAGGTTCAGGAAGTGCCGCAGACAGAAACAACACCCTTCTATCCCCGCTCCCCTTATTCGGTGGCAAAGCTATATGGGTTCTGGATAATGAAGAACTATCGTGAGAGCTACGGCATGTACTGTTGTAACGGCATATTGTTCAATCATGAGAGTGAGCGCAGAGGAGAGAATTTCGTTACACGCAAGATAACGCTTGCAGCAAGCCGTATCGTGCAGGGCTATCAGGATAAACTCTACCTTGGCAACCTTGACGCAAGGCGTGACTGGGGCTATGCTCGTGACTATGTGGAGTGCATGTGGCTTATCCTTCAGCAGGAACAGCCTGATGACTTTGTGATTGCCACTGGCGAGATGCACACAGTGCGTGAGTTCTGTACATTGGCATTTCAGGAAGCTGGCATCAATTTACGCTGGGAAGGTGAGGGCGTGAACGAAAAAGGCATCGATATAAAGACAGGTAAGGTGCTCGTTGAGGTTGACCCGAAATATTTCCGTCCATGTGAGGTAGAGCAGTTGCTCGGCAACCCTGCAAAGGCTAAGAAAATGCTTGGCTGGAATCCCACACGTACATCTTTTAAAGAACTTATCAGCATAATGGTAAAGCATGATATGAAGTTCGTGCATAAACTGTACTTAAAATCAACGGCTGAAGCCGAATTAAAAATTAAAAATTAAAAATTAAAAATTCGATTTTGCTTGGCTCCTTGCTTGCATTCATTGGTTGCGGCGGACATAATAAATTATGTCCCTACAAGGGCAAAGGAGAATTGAGGGAAAGAAATAGATGTTAGATAAAACGTCAAAGATATACGTCGCAGGGCATTGCGGACTGGTTGGTTCTGCAATATGGAACAACCTGAAACAGCGTGGCTATGACAACCTTATCGGGCGCACTCACAAAGAGCTTGACCTGCTTAATGCTGTTGAGGTGAAACAGTTTTTCGATGAGGAGCGACCTGATGCTGTTGTTCTTGCCGCCGCCCATGTGGGTGGCATTATGGCGAACCTCAACTACCGTGCTGACTTCATATATCAGAACTTGCAGATACAACAGAATGTTATTGGGGAGAGTTTCCACCATAACGTGAAAAAACTGCTTTTTCTCGGCAGTACGTGTATATATCCTCGCTTGGCACCGCAGCCGATGAAAGAGGATGCTTTGCTGACAAGCGAACTCGAATATACCAATGAACCGTATGCCATAGCAAAGATAGCGGGACTAAAGATGTGCGAGAGTTTCAGTCTACAATACGGTTGCAACTATATCGCCGTAATGCCAACAAACCTTTACGGTCCTAACGACAATTTCCACTTGGAAAACAGTCATGTGCTGCCAGCCATGATACGCAAGGTGTATCTTGCCAAATGTCTTAACGAGGGCGACTGGGATGCTGTGCGCAAGGATATCGACCTGAGACCAGTTGAGGGTATCAACGGAGCAAGTTCCCGTGAGGAGATATTGGCTAAGTTGGAGAAATACGGCATTACTGCGGATGCTGTAACGCTATGGGGCACAGGCAGTCCGTTGCGTGAATTTCTATGGAGCGAGGACATGGCGGACGCAAGTGTTCACGTATTGCTCAACATTGACTTCAAGGACACATTCAAGCGTGGCGACAAGGAAATACGCAACTGCCATATCAATGTTGGCACAGGCAAGGAAATTTCCATCCGTGAGGTTGCTGAAAAGGTAATCGCCGAAATCGGTTTCAAGGGAAAACTCCTTTGGGATAACTCAAAACCTGACGGCACGCCACGCAAACTCACCGATGTAACAAAACTGCATGCCCTCGGCTGGCACCACAAAGTTGAGATCGAAGAAGGAATTAGTCGTCTGTTCTCATGGTATTCAAACCAGGAGAAATAAAGAATGAAAAAGAGGAGAAAGCCAGTGGCCACTCCTCTTTTTCTGTTTATACGTTTACTGATTATTTAACCAGAACTTTCTTGCCGTTCAGGATAAATACACCATTGCGTGGAGTTGTTACCCTCTGACCGTTCAAGTTGTAGAACTTGTCATCAACACCGGCCTTCAACGTGATACCGTTGATACCATTGGTTTCACTTACGATGTATGTAAGAGTGGTTTCCACAT
>JAJQAR010000206.1 GCA_021203705.1 Prevotella sp.
CGGTTTTCGCTATCTGTTTTCGCTGTTGTGGTAAATGTTATTTTAATCATAGTGGCATTTATTAAATTGAACATAAATTGATAGTGCAAAGTTAGTGATTTATTTTTAATCTCCAAACTTTTCTGACTAAATTTTTGACTAAAAACGGCAAATTTGACTAAATTAGACTGAATAAAGGTTTATTTACACTATTTGCTTATATAGCGTAAAACAGTGTTTACGAGTACTTTATATTAGGTTTTTAATCTGTATGATAAATTGAGATTTTTATATAAATGAAATAAACGTGTTCATATCGTGTCTTGATGTTAATGTATGCTTTGTTACGTGAATGATGTTCAGTCGCTCGTGCGTTTCGCCTGTCTTGCTATATACGTGAACAGACTGTCCATATCGGGCTTGTCGTATCTCTCTTTTAGTTCCGCCGGCGTGCCGAGAGCACTTATCTTGCCGTCAACCATTATGGATATCCTGTCGCAATATTCTGCCTCGTCCATATAGTGGGTGGTGACAAACACCGTTATACCCTTTTCGGCTGCCTCGTAAATCAGTTCCCAGAACTGTCTGCGTGTTGCCGGGTCAACGCCACC
The DNA here is from genome assembly GCA_021203705.1 of Prevotella sp. Taxonomy (GTDB): domain Bacteria; phylum Bacteroidota; class Bacteroidia; order Bacteroidales; family Bacteroidaceae; genus Prevotella. The sequence continues at coordinate 591 of JAJQAR010000206.1, forward strand.
TGTCGGTTCATCGAGGAACACAATCTCTGGTTCATGGAAGATACTCACGGAGAACGACAGTTTTTGTTTCCAACCTAATGGCAGAGATTTCACGATGGTGTTCTTGTGCTCGGTGAAATGCAGACTTTCAAGCAGGGTGTCTGTCTTTTCCGCTATCTCCTTGTCGTCCATGCCGTAGATTTTTGCGAACAGCTCGATGTTCTCCTTTACGGTGAGATCCTGGTAGAGGGAGAATTTCTGACTCATATATCCAATGCGTTTCTTTATCTGTTCGCTCTGTGTGTTTATGTCAAGTCCTGCTACCGTGCCTCCTCCGCTCGTGGGTATGCTAAGACCAGTCAGCATGCGCATTGCTGTTGTCTTTCCTGCTCCGTTGGCCCCCAAAAAGCCGAATATTTCTCCTTTATGCACACTGAATGAAATATCGTCAACGGCATGAAAGTTGCCGAATGCCTTCACAAGGTGGTTTACTTGTATCACATCACCGCTAATGGTTGTCTTGTCATCAGTATGAGCCAGTGGCGGTGGGTTGAAAATCGAGGCGAACTCTGTTAATATCTTATCTGGCGTGCCGATACCGAGGATGTTGCCCTCGGACAGGAACACTACCCTGTCGCAACGCCTTATCTCATCAATATATGGAGTGGAGACGATAATAGTGATACCCTGTTGTTTCAACGGCTTGAGCATATCAAACAGTTCCTTGCGTGATACAGGGTCAACGCCAGTGGTCGGCTCATCCAAGAACAACACCGAAGGATTATGTACGAGGGCGCACGAGAGGGCGAGTTTCTGCTTCATTCCTCCAGACAGCGCACCAGCCTTACGGTTCTTGAACGGTTCTATTTGACTGTATATCGCCTGTATGTTCTCGTATCCGTCTTTTACGGTGGTGTGAAAGAGCGTAGCGAAGAAATTAAGGTTCTCCTCAACGGTGAGGTCCTGATAGAGAGAGAAACTGCCTGGCATGTAACCTACCCGGCGACGTATATCCGCCATCTGTCTCACGGTGTCGAAGCCGTCAACGGTTGCTGTTCCTTTGTCAGGCAGAAGCAATGTGGTGAGAATACGGAAAAGTGATGTCTTGCCGGAACCGTCAGGGCCGATAAGTCCGAACATCTCACCCTTGTCAGCACTGAAACTGACATTGTTGAGAGCCAGCACCTTACCGTAACTCTTGCTTATCCCATTTACTTCTACCGCCTTCATTCTAATTCCTGTTCGCTTAGAATTTCACTTCACCGTACATTCCTATCTTTATGTAACCGTCGTTCTTCACGGCAATCTTCACGGCATATACCAAATCGGCACGCTCGTCATCGGTGAGGATTGTCTTTGGGGTAAACTCCGAACGGTCGGAAATCCATGTTACCGTTCCTTTATATGACTTTCTTTCGCCATTGCCGTAGTCTGCCAACACCTTTACTTCCTGTCCGATCTTCACGCTTTTCAGTTGGGCGGTGGTTACGTATGCACGCAGGAACAAGTTGCTGATGTCGGCAATCTTGAAAATCGGTGTGCCGGGTACGGCATACTCGCCAACCTCGGCGTATTTGTCTAATACAACGCCTGAAATTGGAGATACGATATGACATTTCTCAAGCTGGTCGAGAACTTCCATGCGCTGTATGTCGGTGGCAGACATCTGACTGTTCAGACTGCTCGTACTGTTGTCAAGTGATGACAGTTGAGCGTCCAACTGGCGTTTCAGTACTTTCACGCTGCTCTCCGCATCATCAAGCTGCTTCTGGTTGGCGGCGTTCTCTTTCACAAGTTTCTCGTACCTTTTCTGCTCTAACTCCGCTTTGGCGAGTTCCTGCTTTGTGGAAGCAATCTGCTTCTCGATGTCAGGTCTCTGACTGGCATAGCTCATTTTTGTCGCTCCCAACTGCATGGCTTTGAGGTATAACTGAACGGTGTCGATAATGCCCACCTGCTGGTTGAGTGCAAGATTATCGCCTTCGGTGATGTTGAAATACAACAATTTGCCGCTCTGCTCGGCAGATACTATTACCTCGGTAGCCTCAAAGGTACCAGTCGCATCGTAGTCGTTGTTGCCTGATGAGCATGCAACTAATATTGCGGGCAACAGTAGTGATAATATCTTTTTCATTTTACTGTAATTTTATGTTCGATTTAATATTTCTTTTTTAAGATATCAATTGTTGTTGATAGTCTTCAACTTGTATATCTCCTGCAATAACTGTACCTCGTGGAGCGACTTCTGCAAGCGTGCCTCGCTTACGGCATTGATGTCACGCAGCATCTCGTTGACAGTCTCCGTGCCGTTCTCCACTTTCATCTCCGATTTGCTTCTGATATTCTCTCGCAGTGAGATTATCTCCTCGTCTTGCTTTATCTGCTTTCTCAACCTGTCGATTTCACCGCCTTCAAGTTCACTTTGCAGTTTGGTATTGAACAAAAACGTCTCCTTTTGGCTCTCTATCGTCTGCCGTTCCACGTCAATCTTGCGCTTGTCGTTGCCACGTGTATAAAAACTGCCGAAGTTCCACGACAGGGTGGCACCTATTTTATAGTAAGCCTCAAAGCCGTTCTTGAACAGGTTCAGGGCAGGGTTGGCATAACCACCTTGTGCAAAAACGCCAAGATGAGGGCGCAGGTCACTGTTGATGGCTTTGAGACGCTCATCCAACAGTCGGTTTTGGGCATCGTAGAGGGCGAGTTCCGGTCGGTTGTTCTGTATCGGATAAACGTCTTCTGTCTCAGGCATCTCGAATGTCTCGTCATCGGCAATATCCGCTCCTATAAACGTACTGAGCATTGTGATGTAAGCCTTGCGTGTTGAATCCATGCCCGTCTTTTCTTGTGCCGTGGTAATCTGCTCCACATTCACGGCATCTATGTCGGTCTGGTTGGCAATACCTCCCTTGAACATACTGCTCACCGTGTTCATGCTCAACTGCAAATCGTTAATGAGAAGGTCTGACTGACGTATCTGCTCATCGAGTATCAGTATTCCGAAATATATCTGTTCCACTCTCTCGTTGATGTCGTACATAGAAACGTTGACGGATTCATAGTCCACCTCGCCCTGTACTTTTGCTATCTTTTTTGCCGAAGAAACAGTCCCGCCGTCATATATCGACTGGTTAACTATTACATTCACATCGTACTGGTCTCTCGGTAATCCTTTAAAACTGATGCCAGGAATAGTAATTGGCAATTTTGTGGCATCGCTCTGCCATGAAGCCTTCGCACTCAACGAGATTTGTGGTAGGTATGCCTTGGCTGCATTGCTTACTGTGAAGTCACGACTCTGCTCCACTAATCCATACTGCTTGATTATTGGGTAGTTCTCCCGTGCCATCTCCTTGCATTTCTCCAATGTCAGTTGGGCGTGGATATTCACAGTTGTCCCTGCCAATAATAGTATCAGAGTTATTGCGTATCTTGTTTTCATACCTCTTATAAATTATTTTTGCAAAGGTTAACAGTTTATTTTCAAATAATATTATCTTAAAATGCTATATAATGTTCTTTTTGTATTTAATTACGCATTAAAAGCACATTTTTTCGCCTTTTTCATTATCTTTATTTGATATTTTATGTATTTTTGTATAATCAAAAGTAATGGAAATATGAAAAACAGCAGTCCGAAACGTTTGTCTTTCTCGGAGTTGAAAACCTTAACGAAAGACTTGAAACAAAAGGGTAATGTTCCTCCGTTTATAAACAAGGACATCGGTATGTTGGATGCCAGCAACACTTCACTTGCGCAGATATTGAAGGTTGGTACTCCTTATATTATAGAGGATTGCCGGCTTGGACTTGTCAAGCGTGGAAATGGCGTGCTTACGGTGAATATGATTGAGCATAGCGTTAAGAAAAACACTCTTGCATTTATAGGTGCGGGCTGTATTGTGCAACCGAAGGAGTTCTCGCCTGACTTGGAAGTATGCGGTATGATGGTGAGCAACGACAGGTTGAATATGGCTCTCAACGGAAATGTTCCTGCGGCAATAGGTACTAACGCTACTTGTCTTATTGTTGAGGTGTCGCAAGAGGAGGCTGACTATGCGGAGGGCATTTTCCAACTAATATGGGAGCTGGTTCATCAGGACAATTATCCCGAAGGAACGCTCAACGGGCTCATTCATGCGCTGATACATTATTATATAGGAATGAACAAGCGGAATGAGAATGATCTTGGTGACGGTAAACCACGCAACCGTATGATTTTCGACAAGTTCATCCAACTGTTGAATATCCACTGCAAAAAGGAACATTCTATTGGTTTTTATGCCGACAAGATGTGCGTAACGCCCCGTTATCTTGGTGTTGCCGTGAAGAATACATCTGGTGTAACCGCTAAGGAGTGGATTGACCGTGCCGTGGTTACGACTGCTAAAGTGATGTTAAGGCACAGCAACAAACAGGTGACGCAGATCTCCGATGAACTCGACTTCCCCAACCCCAGTTTCTTCTGCAAGTTCTTCAAGCGCATGACCAGTATGACACCACAGGAATACAGAGAAAATTAAATTTACAATTGACAATTACGCTATGTAGTGAAGTACATTTTCTTGCGCTTGCTGCTAACTATTTTGTAAGTTTTAGGCGCAGGCTGTTGAGAACCACACTGATACTCGAAAACGCCATTAACGCACTTGCCCACATTGGTGTTATTTGCCAATGCCAACCGAAGATGTACGGAATACCCGCGGCAAGAGGAATACATACAATATTATATATAAAAGCCCAAAAGAGATTTTGGTGTATCATGCCCACCGTCTTGCGTGACAAACGGATAGCATCAGGAATACGACAAAGATCTGTGCCCATAAGCGTAACTTGCGCCACATCCATGGCTATGTCAGTTCCTTTACCCATAGCGATACTCACGTCAGCAGCCGCAAGAGCCTGCGTGTCGTTAATGCCGTCGCCGACCATAGCCACATGATGCCCTTCCGACTGAAGTTGGCGCACCATATCTTCCTTATCCTGCGGCAACACATTACTCCTGTAATGCTTAATACCAGCCTTCTCAGCCCAATAAGCAGCCGCCTCATCCTTGTCACCACTCATCATGTAAACCTCAACACCCTCATTCTGTAACGTTTCCATTGCCTCACGAGCATACGGTTTAAGAGTCTCACGCTCATCAAGCGATAACGAATCCGCTTTGGTAAAGTCAACATCCTTATTGGGAATAGTAAGAGTTCCAGTCTTGTCAATCACCAAGGCATTCACCTGACGAATATTCTCAAGAGCCGTAGCATCCTTTATCAGGATATTTTTACCCGCAGCCTTACCAATACCCACCATAAGGGCAGTAGGTGTGGCAAGTCCCAAGGCACACGGACAGGCTATTACCAATACAGAGACAGCCGATAGAATGGCACGTGGCAACTGCGTCTCACCGCCTATGACATACCATAATATGAAAGTGAGAATTGACAAGCATAGTACAACAGGAACGAAGATCGACGCAATCTTATCGGTAACACGCTGCACAGGAGCCTTACTGCCCTGTGCTTCCTGAACCATTTGAATTATATGAGCAAGCATAGTCTTGCTGCCCACCTCCTCCGCACGGAAACGAATAGTACCTTGTTTTATAAGCGTACCGGCAAACACCTTATCACCCGACTTCCTTTGCACAGGAATCGGCTCACCCGTCATCATACTCTCATCAACATACGCCTCACCCTCCTTAACGGTACCATCAACAGGCATTTTCTCGCCAGGGCGCACCTCAATGATATCCCCTTTACTCAATGTGGCAATAGGAACATCATCTACATTGTTACCATTAACGACATGAGCCGTTTTAGGGGCTAAACCGATCAATTCACGTATGGCGGAAGCCGTACTGTTTTTTGCCTTCTCCTCAAGAAAACGCCCAGTAAGTACAAAAGTGATAATCATCACCGAGGCATCGAAATATGTATGGTTATCAATTCCTCTTGACACCCAAAAACTATTGCCCCAGAAAGTGTTGAACACGCTGAACAAGAAAGAGATAAGCGTACTCATAGCCACCAGCGTATCCATGTTAGCCATGCCGTGCAACAACTGTTTCCAGGCATTAACATAAAACTGTCTGCCGCAATACACAATACTAAACAATGCCACAATCAGCATCGTCTGGTTGGCCTCATCCTTATTGCCGACATTAATCCAGCCCATAGAAATGCACATAGTGAGCAATGCCAAAATCCACGACCATGTAAGTCGTTTCACCAAACGGTTGTAATTGTTCTTCTCGATAGTGGCAAGGGAGTCCTCATCATCCACAACAAGGTCATAACCTATTTTAATCAACTCCTCCTTCATCTGTTGAGGAGCGATTACTTTTGACTCATACTCAACCAGCACGGTGCGAGCGGCAAAATTCACATTCGCCACTGAAATACCATCCAATTG
>JAJQAR010000028.1 GCA_021203705.1 Prevotella sp.
GTCCATACTTTCAAAATAGTATTACAAAACCTAAAACTGATTTTCTCGTCTCTCTGAAAAATATTTTTAAAAATTATCATATACAAAAAAAATTTTTTACTTTTGCGAATTAATAAGGTTTAAACAGCGGTGGGTGAACAATTAAGAATAGTGATTAGTGGCGGTGGCACGGGTGGTCATATCTTCCCTGCCGTCTCTATTGCCAATGCGATAAAGAACCGCTTTCCCGATGCGAAAATACTATTTGTGGGTGCTCTTGGGCGCATGGAAATGCAACGGGTGCCGGCAGCAGGATATGAGATAAAAGGACTGCCGATTTGCGGTTTTGACAGGAAGAACATGCTCAAGAATGTCGTTGTGCTGTACAAAATCTGGAAAAGTCAGCGCATGGCGAGGAAAATCATTAAGGAGTTCAAGCCTATGGCGGCTGTCGGTGTCGGCGGCTATGCCAGTGGTCCTACTCTCAACACGTGTGCGAAGATGGGCATTCCATGCCTGATACAGGAGCAGAACTCCTACGCAGGGGTAACCAACAAGTTGCTCGCTAAGAAGGCACAGCGTATCTGCGTAGCTTACGACGGTATGGAGCGGTTTTTCCCTGCCGACAGGATAATGAAGACGGGAAACCCTGTAAGACAGGCGTTGCTCGACACCAAGATGACAAAAGAAGAGGCTTTGGGCAGTTTTGGACTGAAACCTGAACACCGGACCATCCTCATTGTGGGGGGCAGTCTTGGTGCCCGTACCGTCAATGAGAGTGTCTTGCAGCATTTGGACTTGGTGGAGCAGTCGGGTGTCCAGTTTATCTGGCAGACAGGAAAGTACTACAATGCCGCTATCATGGAGCAATTGAAAGCACACAGGGAAATACCGAATCTGAAGGTAACCGACTTTATCTCGGATATGGGAGCGGCATACAAGGCGGCAGACCTCGTAATCAGTCGTGCCGGGGCAAGCAGCATTTCAGAGTTTTGCTTGATTGGCAAACCCGTAATCCTTGTTCCCTCGCCCAACGTGGCGGAAGACCACCAGACGAAGAATGCCATGGCTTTGGTGGAGAAAGACGCCGCTCTCTACGTTAAGGATGCTGATGCACCGGAACAACTGTTGAAGTTGGCTGTGAAGACAGTAAAGGATGACAAGGCTTTGGCACGTCTTGGGGAAAACATCAAGAAACTCGCCCTGCCTGACTCTGCCGACATCATAGCACAGGAGGTGATAAAACTTGCCAGAAAAGGGCGTTGAGATATATACTTAGAAAGCTTCGTAAGCAGAAATGGAACTTAAAGACATAAAGGCTGTATATTTTATCGGAATTGGCGGTATCGGCATGAGTGCCATAGCACGCTATTTCCTGCATCGGGGTGTTGTCGTGGCTGGATATGACAGAACTCCGTCAACTCTCACTGAACAGTTGGAGAAAGAGGGAATGTTGATACACTACGAGGAGAACGTGGACGAGATACCATATATGTGCCGCAAACCGGAGGCGGTGCTTGTCGTCTATACGCCGGCAGTGCCCTCTGACCATCAGGAACTGGTGTTTTTCAGGGATAACGGCTTTGACGTGGAGAAGCGGGCGCAAGTGCTTGGAATGCTGACACGTACTCACAAGGGGCTGTGTGTTGCCGGTACGCACGGAAAGACTACTACTTCCACCATGTGTGCGCATATAATGCACCAAAGCAGTATCGACTGCAATGCATTCCTTGGTGGTATATCAAAGAACTATGACTCCAACTATATATTGAGCAAGGAGAGTGATTTCGTGGTCATTGAGGCGGATGAGTTTGACCGTAGTTTCCACTGGCTGAGACCGTGGATGAGCGTTATCACAGCCACCGACCCTGACCATTTGGATATTTACGGAACAAAAGAGGCTTATCTTGAAGGTTTCCGCCACTATACCACTCTTATCCAACCAGGCGGTGCACTGATTATCCATAAGGGACTGGAGATGCAACCTGCCGTGCAGGAGGGTGTGAGAATATATGAGTACAGTAGGGATTCGGGCGATTTCCATGCGGAGAACATTAAAATCGGAAATGGCGAGATTTCGTTTGATTTTATCTCGCCCATTGAGTGCGTGAGAAACGTGCAGCTCGGACAACCGCTCTCGATAAATATCGACAACGGTATCGCGGCGATGGCTATGGCGCAGCTTAACGGCTGTTCGGCGGAGGAGCTGAGATATGGAATGGGGACTTTCAAAGGTGTTGACAGACGGTTTGACTTTAAGATAAAGACCGACAACATGGCTTTCTTGAGTGATTATGCGCACCACCCTGAGGAGATACGGCAGAGTGCTAAGAGTATCAGAGAACTGTATCACGACAGACGGCTCACCGTAATCTTCCAGCCGCATCTCTATACCCGCACAAGGGATTTCTATAAGGACTTTGCGGAGAGCCTCAGCCTTTTTGATGAGGTGGTGCTGTGCGATATCTACCCTGCACGTGAGGAGCCGATACCTGGTGTAACGTCGCAACTTATCTACGATAACCTGAAAGAAGGCGTGGAGAAGAAGATGATACATTTGGACGAGGTCATTGACTTTGTGAAGGCTAATCAGTTTGAGGTGCTGGTGGTATTGGGTGCCGGCGACCTTGACAACTATGTGCCACAGATAGAGAAAATATTAAAAAACAGGATATAAGTATGCGACTGAGAGTAAAGAGGACATTGCTGACATTGCTCACCATAGTGTTCTGTGCCTATCTGGTATTGGCGATGACATCTTTCAACAAGCCGAAGGATATGTACCCGATATGTACCAAGGTGTCGATAAACATTGAGGACGAGAGTACAAACGGCTTTCTCAGTGCCGATGAGATAAAACGCATTTTGGAGCGGGCAAAACTGTATCCTTTCAAACAGAAGATGTCGGGCATTAACCCGCGTGACATCGAGGACCTGCTTAAAAACAGTCCTTTTGTCAGTACCGCACAGTGCTACAAGACTACCGACGGGTGCGTGAACATTAACATCACGCAGAGGCTTCCGATAATAAGGATAAAAAACGACAAGGGGGCTGACTATTATGTGGATGACCATGGGGGCGTGATGCCCAACTCGAAATATGTGTCTGACCTTATCATCGCAACGGGTAATATCAGTGAGACGTTCGCCCGCAATTATCTTTCCAATCTCGCCATTGCGGTGATGGCTGATGAGTTCTGGAGTAATCAGATAGTGCAGATCAACGTGCTGCCCAACCTCGGTATAGAACTCATACCCAGGGTAGGTGAGCATATAGTATATCTTGGAAAACTGCCGCAAACTAAATTCGTCAACAAGCGTAAGGAGTTGATAGGCAGTTTTGTCGATGACAAGCTCGACAAATTGGAGAAGTTCTATAGATATGGTCTGAGTGAGGCTGGCTGGAATAAATACTCGTATATCAATATCGAGTTTGACAACCAGATAATATGCAAGAGAAGGCATTATATTAAGAAATAAATAAAACAAAATAAAGGAGTACGTATGGCAGCAAAGGAATTTATAGTGGCGATAGAGCTCGGCTCATCGAAGGTTACGGGTGTTGCGGGGCGTAAAAACGCCGATGGCAGCATCTCCATTCTTGCCGTAGCGAAGGAAGACTCCTCGTCTTTCATACGCAAGGGAACTGTCTATAAGGTAACGCAGACGGTAAAATGCATTTCTGACATCGTGGCGAAACTAAAAGCGAAGCTGAAACAGGATATCGCACAGGTCTACGTGGGTATCGGCGGACAGTCTATTCATAGTGTTAACAACAACATTGTGGAGACTTTCTATGAGTCCACAAGTGTGACCTCACAGATGGTCAACAGGATGATGGATCGCAACAGAAGTGCTGTTTATCCCGACCAGAGTATTATCAACTCAGTGCCGCAGGAATATCTTGTAAACAACAGTCTTGAACTTGACCCAGAAGGCATCCTGTGCCAGAAATTAGAGGGTAATTTCCTCAATATCCTGTGCCGTGATAAGTTTTACACCACTTTCCACTCGTGTTTCAAGGAGGCTAAGGTGCCTATCGCGGAGACTTACCTCTCACCGTTGGCTCTCGCCGACAGTATATTGACTGACAACGAGAAAAATTCGGGTTGTGTTTTGGTTGACCTCGGTGCCGGCACTACCACTGTTGCCGTTTATTACAAGAATATTCTCCGTCATCTTGCTGTAATACCATTGGGAGGAAACAACATCACCAAGGATATAGCCTCGCTGAAGATCAGTGAGGACAAGGCGGAGGAGATGAAACTCAAATATGGCAATGCCTTTACTGATGAGAAAGAGATTGACGAGAAGTTGTCTTATCCTATTGATTTGGAACGTGATGTCAAGAGTACGGAGTTCATCAGGATTGTAGAGGGACGTTTGCAGGAGATAATAGAAAACGTGCGTTATCAGATACCGAATGAATATATTGACAAACTGCTTGGTGGTATTATTCTCACAGGTGGGGGCTCCAATATGAAGAATATCGAGAAGGCGTTCCGCAATTTTATGGATATCGACAAGAAAACGTCTATTTCCAAGAAAAATTCTGCTGACAATGATACCTCTATCTACAAGGTGCGTGTCGCTGATTTCGTTACTCAGAAGATAGTCTCAAAAGATAGTGACATCAATGCGCACGATGGTACGATGAACACTGTGCTTGGCATTCTTGCCAAGGCTGATATGAATTGTGCCGGCTCCGAAGTGCCTGAACAGCAGGATATCTTTGATGGCAATGTTACTCCCGTAAAGCCAGCCGAGGAAACACCACAGCAGCAGGATACTCCACGACAGGAACTCAAACCTGGTGTTGTGCCGCCTCCTGTTGAGCCTAAGAAGGAGGAAGAAACGCCTGAAAAGAATAATAAACAAAGCGTGGGTTCTTCTTTTAAGAAATTGAAGAAGTTCCTCAACGGTCTGATAAAGGAGGAAGATTGACTTTTCCGTTAATAGCTATGATTTGTCGAATAAATAAAAAGAAACAGATATGAGCGACAATTTTAGAACATTGAATTTTGGTGAGCCGGAGGACTCCCAAAATATACAAGATAATAAAAGTGGTATGACACATAGGAACATCGATTTCGGAGACCCTGAAAAACCAAAAAGTATCATAAAGGTTATCGGTGTTGGCGGCGGCGGCGGCAATGCCGTCAACCACATGTACAATGAGGGTATTCACGATGTCTCGTTTGTGGTGTGCAATCTCGACCAACAGGCTCTTAACGACTCTCCCGTGCCAGTACATCTCCTGCTCGGCAAGGAAGGGCTCGGCGCTGGTAACGTTCCGGAAAGGGCGCGTAAGGCTGCCGAGGAAAGTATCGACCGTATCCGAGAAATGCTCAACGATGGCACGAAGATGGCGTTCATCACCGCCGGCATGGGTGGTGGCACCGGCACCGGTGCTGCTCCAGTCATTGCGCAGGTGTCTAAGGATATGGGTATCCTCACAGTCGGTATCGTTACCATTCCGTTCCGTTTTGAGGGCAGGAAGAAAATCGACCAGGCGCTTGATGGCGTGGAGGAGATTGCGAAACATGTTGACGCTTTGCTTGTTATCAATAATGAGCGACTTCGTGAGATATGCTCTAATATGACGTTGATGGAGGCTTTCGACAAGGCGGATGATACTCTGTGCGTAGCCGCCAAGAGTATCGCGGAGATAATAACGGTACATGGGCGCATAAACCTTGACTTCAACGATGTGCAGACAGTTCTCAAAAATGGTGGCGTGGCTATTATGAGTACCGGCTATGGCGAGGGTAAAGAGCGTGTACAGAAGGCTATAAATAATGCCCTGGATTCGCCTCTTCTCAACAACAATGATATATTCTCCTCAAAGAAAATACTTCTCAACCTTTCTTTCAGTAGTGGGGATGGCAACAAGGGCGGCCTCATGGTAGAGGAAATGGACTATATCACGGATTTTACTGATAAGTTGGCAGAGGACTTCGAGACTAAATGGGGTGTCGCCTTTGACCCTGACTTGGGCGACAAGGTGAAGGTTACTATCCTTGCCACCGGTTTTGGTATCGGCAACATTGTCAATACCAACGGTCATGTGAGCAAGTTCACACGTGAGGAGATAGAGGAAATGCAGAGCAAGGCGGCGGCTGACGAGGAGAGGGCGGAAAGACGCAGACGTTATTATGGGCTAAGCGAGAAACCTAAGAACTATCGCCGTCCGAATACTTATCTCTTCCGTATGGAAGACCTCGACAACGATGATGTTATCTCTGCTGTTGAGGCAACTCCTACTTATAAACGTACCAGTATTGAGAAAGAGGAAATTCTCAATAGGGCTAAGGGAAGAACGAAGAAAGAGGAAAGTGAAAAATCTAATATAACTGGAACTATTAAATTCGGATAATATATTATGGCACTATTTGAACAGGTAAGTAATGATATTAAGGAGGCGATGAAGGCTCGTGATAAGGTACGCCTTGAGACTCTTCGCAACATAAAGAAAGTTTTTCTTGAGGCTAAGACAGCCCCGGGAGCTAATGATACACTTGAGGATGCTGCGGCTCTGAAACTGCTGTCTAAGTTGGCAAAGCAGGGAAAGGAATCAGCGGCTACATTCGCACAACAGAACAGGCAGGATCTTGCTGAAGCTGAACTGGCACAGGTTGCTGTTATTGAGACTTATCTTCCGAAGCCGATGACCGACGAGGAGATAGAGGTTGCGGTGAAGGCTATAATAGCAAAGACTGGTGCGGCAAGTATGAAGGACATGGGTAAGGTGATGGGATTAGCCTCCAAGCAGATGGCAGGTAAGGCAGATGGCGGTAAGATCTCTGTCATTGTAAAACGTTTGTTGGCGTAAGTTCAGATAGTTTGTGTAATGAAACAAAAAAATCATCTGCCTCACGGCAAATGATTTCCAAAAAACAAACTACTTAAAAACTAATCTACTAAAACAAATCAAAAAATTATGTCCTTTTAAAGGATTAACATCCCTTAATTTGCCCCTATTGAATA
>JAJQAR010000332.1 GCA_021203705.1 Prevotella sp.
CCCTATATTATTTTTGTCTTAATCTGGCTATCAGCTAAAAACTTTTAGAATTTTCAGGCGGAAGAGGAGAAAGTTCTTTGTTGACATTAACTCATATAAATATCATATATTGGCCGAGTTATCCACTTTTCACCTGTCACCGTCTGCTATATCCATTTCGTCTCTCACCCAAGACTCTGAATATAACTGCCATACTAAGCAAAATCCCCAGGCCGAAGTCTGGGGACTAAAAGTTAATTAAGCTCTGGTGATGTCCTTGGTATCTTTGAGGTACTCATCGCTAGCCGGGAAGTGCTGAGTGTATGTTATGTACAAAACTGCACTCTTGTCTTTGATTACACTGATGCTTGCATGCTGTACATCAACTGTTGAATTCATTGTGTAATCTGCTTCAGTGATTTCCTTTGTTGCTGTGTTGATTGTAACAACTGCTGTTCCTGTATAATGAACCTGACAGTTCTCTTCTGTTGTTCCGCTTGCCCATGACAGCAGACTGATTGATTCTACTGTTTCATCTATTGAACCCAGAACATTTAAGAGTTTCCCTGCAGGATCCATCCCTTTATGACTCATTTCCGATTCAACCGGTGTAAGAGTTATTGTAATGGTTCCGTCTCCGTTGTCTTTAACACTTGCACTGTCTATATCGTCTATGGTCAGTCTTGAGGTCGTAAGAGATTCATCGTTTTCATCTACATCAAGACTTGGTGTGCGGTTGTTGCATGGCGGAAGGCCGTATACATTTGATGAATAAATGCTGCTGACTATTGTTGGTACAAGAGCATTTATGATTGAGTTCTCGCTGCCGTCAATAAGTATGCTGTCGATTGAAAGATCTTCATCTCCGAGCATTGCATAGAATTCAGCTGTGTTTCCGTCTGCATCAATGTAGTTTGCTGTTTCAGCCTTTGTTGTATTGTATGCCTCTACATAGTAATTAACTACATCTTCTGCTGTGTCAAACTGTATTCCGCCGTATTCTCCGGCTTCAAAGTCTGTAGCTATTTCTTCAACTGCTTCAGCCTCTTCGCCGTCTTCTTCCCAACTGCCGTCTTTAATGCTTGATATCGAATCTATTACTCCGTTGTTGTAATAGTTGATCTCTTTTGACTTTACTATTCCGAGTATGATTCCTCCGACTATTACAACGAGAAGGATAACTCCGATGATGATGCCCCAGACAATCTGCGCCTTGGTGCGTTCTTTCTTGTTCTGTTTCTTAGCTTCTTTGGCTTCTTTCTTAGCCTTCTTCTTTTCTTCGTTAGCCATGATTATCCCTCCTTACTCAGTTTTCATTGGGCTTGTCTCCCTGAGGAGCCTCCCCTGCAGCGCCTGAATCTAATTCAGGATTGTCATCTTTCTTTCCTCTCTTCAGTACAACCAGAAGTACTACTACCAGTACTACTACTATTACTGCCCAGATTAACCAGTACAGCCAGTTGTAATTGCCGAGTGTGCGTGCTACCAAAGTAGTTGAAGGTGTATTGTCTTCTGCTACTGCCTCTTCAAGCGGACTCTCGTCTGAACCGTATCCGAGCAGGAGCTCCATCAGAAGTTCTATTACACTGTCTATGTCTCCGTCAACAAGCGCCTGAAGTATCTGATCAATTATGCTCGTTACGGAATCACCGAGATTCAGAGAAGCCAGCAGTGCATTGATTGCATCCAGGTTCTCTTTGATTGTTTCAAGCAGATATCTCAGTACACTGATGAATACTGCCGGTGTGTCTGCCTCTACCATCTTGCACTGCATTCTGGAGCCGTTGTATGTTCTGACTGATGTGTAGTCTACTATTGTTCCTCTGCCTGCAAGTGTCTCAAGGTCTATGTCAGGTATCTGTATGCCGAGCGCTGTGCCGTTAATCTCAACTGATGAGAGAATTGAATTTGCAAGTGAATCAATGTCTATGTTGTCAAGATAACTCAGATACTGATCAAGATCAATCGAATAGATTGGATCTATCTCTTCAAGAATATTGGTTACAGGCTTCAGCAGGTTCTCTGCAGCTTCTTTAACTCCGCCGTTTAAGATGAAGTATGCAATGTTCGGCAGCATGTTGCAGAGTGTTGTGATAGGTGCATCTGCAATCTCTTCTACCTTATCAAGAACAGGATTGATGAGTGATGTAATCAGAGTATCATTTGTTGAGTTCTCTTTGTATGTCGCTACAGATGTGAGATCTGTTGTTTCAACTCCCAGTGCCTCTGCAAGAGGTACAAGAGCTGTATTGTATGCATCTCCGCCTGCAATCTGGATTGAGCCGAGTACTACAAGATCATCTCCTGAAAGTACTGCTGAAAGTACTGAATCAAATGGTCTCAGTACTGCTGCAAGAGCATTTACGAATGATGTTCTGTCGCCTGTTGTTACACCCCAGTCAAGTGTATCAAAGTCTACATCTGCCCATGTTGAGCATTTTGCTATTGCACTTGATGCTGCGCTGAAGTCACTTATCTGTTTTGAAACTCCCTTTGTAGTTACATCAAGATCAATAACTTTGAGTACTGTGTTGATGTCTATGCCGATATCAACCTTTTCAATGTTCGTGTAGATGAGTTTTGCAATCGTATTGATAATGCTGTTGGTGTAGAGATTTTGCTCAATGAGATCTGTCAGTGAGAGATTGAGAAGCTCACCGAGAAGTTCTGTAATCAGATCATCTGTCATTCCTACTGCTTCTGCATAGTCATCTCTGTCATAGTTTTCTGTATACTTTGTTACTACACTCTTGATATCCTTGAATGTCCATGTTGCATTCTCGAACGGCTGCAGCTTCAGAAGTATATCTACTACTATCTTTGTAATGCCGTCTGCACCGCAGTTGATTACGTTGCTGACTATCTGACCTATGGTCGAACTCGAACCTCCGACCAGTGTCATAACTGCGCTCTTGTTCGTGCTCAGTACCTTGAAGAGATAACGAAGAATTACCATTAATTCTTTCGCTGTATTTGCCTTAATCTTGCCGTTTGATACTTTTCCGCATCCTGCAAGTTTAGACCAGTCAATTGAAGGTATCTTGAAGGATACTTTGCTCGAGCCTATCGTGATGTTCTTTAAGAGCGATGTGCTGTTGATGAGTGATACTAGATCATTCTGCAGGTTATCCCATGTTGCATCTACTCCAAGGAGTTCAAGCAGGAAGTCATATACGCTCTCGCCTTTATCAAGTATGATTGATGTTATCGGATTGAGGAAGTTCGTAATCGGATAAAGCAGATTCTCTATTGCACACTGTACTCCGCCCTTGTTGATGAAGTTTGCAATTGAAGGCATGATTTCAAGTGCTTTGTTGATAGGATCTTTGAGAACGCTGTCTACAAGGTTCAGCAGAGGATTGATGATGTCAAGCAGGAGATTATCCTTATTGCTCTTTACGTCCTTTGCATACTGGCTTGCAGATACTGTTGTGCAGCCTAATGCATCAAGCATTGGTTTAACTGCATTCTTGTAGCCGTTTGCACCGGTGAAGTCTACTACATCTGCAATATTGACTGTGCCGCTGTTGAGGAATACTGCAAGTACATCTTCAAACGGTCTCAGTGCCGCAACAAGTGCCTTTGCAAATGTCTTGCGGTCTGTTACGTTCCATTTCCACTTAGATGTGTCTGCCTTAGAATATGACTTTGCACTCTTGATTGAGCTTGCTACTGATGGATAATCAGACTTCAGTGATTTTGCTACTGCTGACTGACTTACGTCTATGCCGAACAGGCTCAGGATTCCTTTGACTGTGCTGTTGTCAAAGAGTGAATATACTGCCTTGACTATTGATGTTACTACACTGTCTGTGTATACATTGCTTGAAACAAGGTTCGGAAGCGATACACTGAATATCTCAAGCGCATTGGTAACTGCCTCTGTGAGTATATCAATTGTCTCAAGTATATCTGACTCTGTTACCCCTGAAGGATATGTTACTGATGTTGACTTGTAGTTCTTTGTCAGGAATGACCAGTCTGCACTGTATGATGATGAATCAAGTGCTTCTACTAACTGACAGAGTGTTGCTACTGCCTTGTTCTCACTGATTGCGAGCAGTCTTGCAAGATATGGTTTCAAGGTCTTGTATGTGCTGCTGCCTGCAAGGCTCTTTACTATCTTGTTGATTGCTGTCTCATTAGTAGTAACTACTCTCCAGAGATATTTAAGAAGAAGTGTTGCTGAATTAGTGCTGTTTGCTGAAATCAGCTTGCTCTTTACTTTTCCTGCTCCGCCTATCTTGCTCCACTTAATGCTTGGAAGCTTAAAGGATACTGTTGCTGAACCTATCTTGATGTTCTTTAAGAGTGATGAGGAGTTAATCAGCGATACTGCATCATTCTGGAGATTATCCCATGTTGAATTGATTCCGAGAAGCTCTACAACCATATCATAGATTGTCTCGCCGTCATCAAGTATGATGAATGTCAGAGGATCAAGGAAGTTTGTAACAGGATAAAGGAGACATTCTACAAAGTACTGTACTCCGCCCTTGCCTATGAAGTTAGCTATTGACGGAAGAAGATCTACTATCTCGTTTACCGGATCTTTAAGTACTTTGTCTACAAGGTTCAGAAGCGGATTGATGATGTCAAGCAGCAGATTGTCTTTATCGCTCTTTGCATCTTTTGCATACTTGCTTGTCGATACTGTTGTGCAGCCTAATGCATCAAGAAGAGGTTTAACTGCATTTGCATAGCCGTTTGCGCCTGTGAAATCAATTACTCCCGCAATTGAGATTGTGCCGCTGTTCAGGAATACATTAAGTATGTCTTCAAGAGGACTCAGTGCTGCAACTAATGCCTTTGCAAATGTCTTGCGGTCTGTTACGTTCCATTTCCACTTAGATGTGTCTGCGCTTGAAAGTGAGGACGCACTCTTGATTGAGCTTGCAACCTTTGTATATCCGGCTGCCTTCAGTTCTTTTGCTATTGTCTTCTGCGATACATCTGCACCGAGAAGTGAAAGTATTGTCTTTACTGTTGTATTGTCAAACAGACTGTATACTGTTGATACTATGCTTGTTACCATACTGTCTGTATATACATTGTCTGCTACAAGGTCTGTCAGTGACAGATTGAGTACATTATTCAAGACATTGTTGAGTATTGTTGAAATTGCATCTACAAGATTTGAAACTTCACTAGATGTATATCCGTTAGTGTAGCTGACGCTTGTCTTCTTGTAGTTGTTTGTGAGGAATGACCAGTCTGCTGTGAAATCTGATGCATCAAGCGCTGCAACAAGTTCAACAAGTATCGTGATGAACTCATCATCGCTTACTGCATAAATCTTTGCAAGATACGGTTTCAATGTCTTGTATGTGCTGCTGCCTGCAAGACTCTTTACTATCTTGTTGATTGCTGTCTGATTTGCAGTTACTGTATTCCAGAGATATTTAAGTATCAGTGTTGCTGCATTGGTTGTATTTGCATTTACTGCTCCGCTCTTGACTGTTCCGCAGCCGCCGAGTTTTGACAAATCCATATCAGGCAGTGTGATTGATACCTTTGTGCCGTTGATTGTAATGCTGCTCAGCAGTGAATTGATATACGGTATGATTTCATCCTGCGCTTCATCCCATGTGAGATCTACGCCGAGGAAGTCAAGCACTACCTGAATTATCGATGTGTCATCTGTGCTGTCTGTAAGAAGGAATGTGAGTGGACTTACGATATTAAGTACAGGATAAAGGAGACATTCTACAAAGTACTGTACTCCGCCTTTATCTATGAAGTTTGCTATCGACGGTGCTATCTCAAGTATTCCGTTTACAGGGTCTGCAAGCACTGAATCAACTAAATCAAGTATCGAATTGAGAATGTCTGAAATCATTGCATTCTCATCATTGCTGATGTCTTTTGCATACTGGCTTGCTGATACTGTTGTGCAGCCTAATGCATCAAGCAGCGGTTTAATTGCATTGGAGTATCCGTTTGCGCCTGTAATATCTGCTACACCGGCAATGCTGATTGTGCCGCTGTTGAGAAGTACTGCAAGAAGATCATTAAACGGACTGATTACTGCTGCAATTGCTGCTGCAAATGACTCTCTGTCTGTTACTCCCCATTTCCAGCTTGATGTGTCTGCTGCTGAGAATGTATCTGATGCTGCTATTGATTTTGCTACACTGCTGTAGTCTGAAAGAAGTGCGCTTACTGCCTCTGTCGATACATCTATTCCGAGAAGCGACATAATTGTCTTAACTGTACTGTTGTCAAGAAGTGAATAAATGGCACTCGCAATCGTTGTTACCATATCATCTGTATATACATTCTCTGCTGTCAGATCTGTGAGAGATACATCAAGTATTGATGTCAGTACATTTTCAAGTACTGCTGAAATTGTATCTACAAGATTTGAAACTTCACTCGATTTGTAGCCGTTCTTGTAGCTGACGCTTGTCTTCTCATAGTTGTCTGTGAGGAATGACCAGTCTGCTACGAAGTCTGATGAATCAAGGCTCTCAAGAAGTTCAAAGATTAAATCTATTACATCATCTGATGAAAGAGCAAATACTTTATCTACATATGTTTCAACTGTGCTCCATGTATCAGCGCCGAGAAGGTTTTCAAGTATTGTGTCTACCTTTTCTTCATTATCTGTAACGATATCCCAGATGTCCTCAATGAGACTTATGATTTCATCATATGCGCCTTCAATGCGGC
The DNA here is from genome assembly GCA_021203705.1 of Prevotella sp. Taxonomy (GTDB): domain Bacteria; phylum Bacteroidota; class Bacteroidia; order Bacteroidales; family Bacteroidaceae; genus Prevotella. The sequence continues at coordinate 6,652 of JAJQAR010000332.1, forward strand.
AGGTATGACCATCTGCATCTGTATTCTCTGATACTGTGCCGTATGAAGCTATATCACTGAGACTGAAGTTAGACAAATCAAGATCAAGTGCAATGCTCTGTCCATTTACACTGATGGTGATGCCGGATACAAGAGCAGAAGCTAATGGTTCAATTGCACTCTGTGCATTGTCCCATGTGTATTCTGTATCTGCTGCATCTT
>JAJQAR010000091.1 GCA_021203705.1 Prevotella sp.
GTCAGCAGTAACCGACTACGACTGGACAGGCAATGTGCTCCGCACAGGATTAATCCAGGAACATACCCTCAACGCATCAGGCGGTTCAGACAAGATGAAAGCATTCGCATCATTCGGATACCTGAACAACAAAGGTACACAGATTGGACAGAGTTACGAGAGATTCACAGGACGTTTAGGCGTTGACATCACACCTGTTGACTGGATTACGATAAACGCCTCGATGAACGGATCGCGTGAGTCACAAGACTACGGTATGTCAACAACCGGTGCACGTTCTACCACAGGAGCATCCAACAACATCTACTCTCTTGCCAAGACAATGTACCGTTGGGCACTTCCATACGACTCTGATGGAAACAGAATTATCAATCCAGGAGGTGACAACACATTATATTCCATAGAAGACGAGTGGAACCACAACGTTTCTCAGCGTGAAACTTACCGTATTTTGGCATCATTCTCGGCAACACTCGATTTCGGCAAGATGTGGGCACCTTTGAAAGGATTGAGCTACAAGATCAACTTCGGTCCAGACTACCGCTACTATCGTCAGGGCGACTTTATTGACGGAATGTCAGCATACAAAGTAGACCAGTCGGGAGCTGAAGGCACAAACTGGGCACGCTGGCAGACAGTACGCGACTTCTCGTGGACATTGGATAACATGATAATGTACAACAATACATTCGGAAAGCACAGCGTAGGTGTGACACTGTTGCAAACAGCTTCAAAATGGAACGAGGAGACAGCTTCCATGTCAGCTTACAACATACCGCAAGACATGTATCTCTGGAATGCTATGGGAGAGGTAGTGGTTACAGACTCCTCAAACGGTGCAAGCATGTCAACCGGCCTGACAGAACGTCAGCTTTGCTCATACATGGCACGTATAAACTACGGCTTCAACGACCGTTATCTGTTGACAGCATCAATACGTTGGGACGGTGCTTCACAGTTGTCAGCTGGTCACAAATGGGATACCTTCCCATCAGTAGCCTTGGCATGGCGTATGAGTGAGGAGAAATTCTTGAAGAACGTGAACTGGCTATCCAACTTGAAACTCCGTGTAGGTGTAGGTGTTACGGGTAACGCAGCTATCGACCCATACGCAACTCTCGGATCTATACGTAAAGTGTTGGTACCAATCAATGGAGAGAGTTCAAATGAATACTTAACAGGTTACACCACCAACGAGCCTTATTATGCTAAAGACAACCTCGTAATGGCAAACGTGGATTTAGGTTGGGAGAAAACCACACAGTGGAACGTAGGTGTTGACTTCGGTTTCTTTGACAACCGCCTGAGTGGTAGTTTGGAATTATATTTCTCAAAGACAAGAGACCTGTTGATGGACATGGTAGTACCGACAATCACGGGATACTCATCAACAATGGCAAATATCGGTCAGACATCCAACAAAGGTGTTGAAGTTACCATCAACGCAGTACCTGTAAAGACAAAGAACTTCGAGTGGAACACCAGTCTTAACTTCGCATGGCAGAAAGACAAGATTGACAAACTTGCATACGGCAAGGAAGACATGGTGGACAACACTTGGTTCATTGGACAGTCTTTGAGCGTTTATTATGGCTACGACAACTTAGGATTGTGGACAAACTCAGCAGAAGACCAGGCTGAAATGGCTAAGTGGAATGCTAACGGCTACAATTTCTCAGAAGGTATGGTACGTCCGAAAGACCAGAATGGCGACTATATCATGGATGATAACGACCGTGTAATACTTGGAAACAAGAACCCACATGTTACCGGAGGTTGGTTGAACTCATTCACATACAAGGGCATCGAGCTCAGCTTCCAGTTGTACGGACGTTTCGGATATACTATCCTGAAGTCAAGAGCATTGTACGGTTACGGCAATCTTGGAGAGATCGACTATTGGACTCCAGACAACACGAACGCAGAATATCAGAAGCCTATTCTGACATCATTGCAGAGCGGTTCAGCAGACTCATTCTACGAGTCAATAGGATACAAGAAAGCTAATTTCGTCCGTGTGCGCAATATATCATTAGGATACACTTTCCCACACAAATTGATACGTAAGGCAACCTTGGAAAACCTTAAGATCTATGCCCAGATTATCAACCCGTTTGATATCTATCAATCAGTTCATGGCTACGACCTTGACAACGATGCTACATACTTCAACCGTAGCTACGTAGTAGGACTTGAAGTTACTTTCTAAACAGTTATTTATTTAAATAATAATAAGGAGAAGAATATGAAAATCAATAATAAAATAGCAAATGCCGTTATCGCTGTCGTAGCACTGTTCTCAACAGGTTGCTCAAGCAGCTTTTTGGATGAGGAGCTGACCACTTCGTATTCCACCCAATATTTTGAAACGGAAGAAGGCTTGGAATCATTGGCAATATCGCTATACGGACATATCCGTTGGCTATTTGCATACGGTTGGTCATACCCAATGACCTTATACGGTGTTGACGAGTTTGGAATCGGCACCGATGGTGTGAATGAGATGTGGAACACATACGATTACCGATTGGCAGCCACATCAAGCGGACCAGCTAACTATACAGACAATGCCGACCTTTGGGACGAGTTGTATTATGGTATCGCATCTGCAAACACGCTGATAGCATCATTAGACAAGATTACAGATGAATCCAAGCAAAAACGCATTAAAGCGATGGCTTATTTCCTAAGAGGCTTCAACTTCTACAAGTTGACTGCCCAATATGGTTGGTGCGTGCTTCAGACAGAGCCAGCAAACGGAGTAGTACGTAGTTTCAAGAAAAGCTCACCAGAAGAGTGCTGGGCACAGACAATCTCAGACCTGCGCACAGCCTACGAGACATTCGAAGGAGAGGATTTCTACTATGGAAAAGGTATGACATGGACGAAAGCCACAGCAGCCCACTACCTTGCAAAAGCCCTGTTGTTCAGAGCGTCAGAGAGAAACGACAGTTGGAACTCCTCTTACAAGACAGCAGACCTGCAAGAAGCTCTTGCATGCTGCAACTATGTAATAAGCGCACGTTCGCTTGAGGCAGATTATAATGACCTGTACAACAACTGGACAGGTGTTGACTGCGACATAGAGAAGAGCGATGAGATACTGATGGCAGCAACATGGAACGACGATTATGCAAATACGGGTGGAAGATTCGGAAACAACACATCAACTATCTTCTCACCGCAGTTCAGCAATTTCGCTTCAACGACAACGAACCGTGGTGCAGCAACAGGAGGAAAAGACTTCCAGCGTCTGCGCCCGACAGAATACACTTACGCTGTGTTTGACCACGTGAATGATGCACGCTTGTGGAAATCATTCAAGACAGTATATGGAGCAAACTTACTGAGCGATCCTCCATTGAAGAGCGACGGCACAGAAGTAGAACTTGGAGAGCCGGCAGTTGTGTTCATTCTCAATACACAGGACGACCACACATACGACAACTTCACATTCGGAGCAGCCCGTTATCAGACAGATGCCAACTTTGTTGACGTTGAAGGCAGATTGCCAGACTGGACTCCCGGAGAGCGTCAGACCCAATATGGAGAAACCACATTCTCCGGCAAACCAGGACAGTCAGTATTGAACTCATGGATACTCTACCAAAACGGCACATACGTAGGCAACAATTTCGGAAACACAGCAACATCCTCATACGGCTCATGGCAAAGCAATATGTTCTGTGGAGTATGTAAGTCACTATGCGGACAGTTGGAAAGCAACAATGGCTACGCTGACTATACAGGCGATTATTCTGCCCGCGACGTTACGATTGCAAGAGTTGGAGATACATACCTGATGCGTGCTGAAATCAACGTACGTTTGGGTGATTACGGTGCAGCGATGAATGACCTTAATGTAATCCGCAGACGCGGAGCATGGAAAGAAGGAGAAAACCGTTCATACCAGATTGATGGAACAAAAGGTTTCGAGAACAACACATCTTTCTACTCCTCATATTCAGACCAGTATGAGAATTGGAATCTGAACATGAACACATACTACCTCTCAAATCCAGGTTTGGAAGTAACCACAGCTTCGACAGAAGATGCGATGACATTGACATCGTTCCCTGACAATCTGCCAGCTGTTGACGAGGCTATTATGACGAAATTGGGAGTAACAGACAAATACGACCGTGCACTCAACTTCATATTGAACGAGCGCACCCGTGAGCTCCTTGGTGAGTACCAGCGTTGGGAGACATTGTCACGCACAGGCACCCTGATAAAGAGAGCCAAGGCGTTCAATCCAGACGTAGTAAACATCACAGAAGGAAAGAGCGAGTTGAGGCCAATTCCGCAATCGTTCATTGACAGTATGCTTCACGAAGATGGAACTAACCTCAGTGACGACGAAAAAGCAGAGTGGCAGAACCCAGGATATTGATAGTAAATACATAACACTTCTCTTGCAAACGGCAAGGATGCAAGTGAATAATCAAGAACTCGCAGATGTGTTAAAAGCATCTACGGGTTCTTTCCTTACATTCAATATTCAAAAGAACACCTTTTACATCATTTCTGACATATCAAAAAAGTAGGATGTGATCAGGGATAATGCAATTAGTTTGATGAAAATAACCGTATAATTCAAAAAATATATAAATTTGCAGAGATTTATTATAATACATTTATTTGAATATAACCTTAGAATAATCTTATGAAAAAATTTACAAAGATACTGATTATCTGTTGTACGTTGCTCCCCACCCCTTCGGCATTGTTAGCACAACAAGCAGAATGGCCGTCAATAAATACCGAGATGAAACCAGGGTCACGTTGGTGGCTGATGGGCAGTGCTGTCGACTCGCTCAACCTTGCTTACAATTTAGGAGAATATGGCAAGGCTGGTATGGGAACAATGGAGATAACCCCAATATATGGTGTACAAGGCAACGACAACAACGAGATACCATTCCTATCAGAACGTTGGATGAACATGTACCGCTATACCATAGAACAAGCAAAGGAAAATGGTATGCAGATAGACATGAACACAGGAACTGGATGGCCATTCGGCGGACCGAATGTAACGATAGAAGATGCAGCATGCAAACTTCTTGTTTCAGAATATGATGTCAAAGGAGGCAAAAAAACAGTTGAACAAATCAGCGTAACTGATGAGAAACAAAAGAATTACGCAAAATTGGAAAGACTGATGGCATACTCCGAGAAAGGGGATATTATCGATCTGACATCATTAGTGAAAGATGGAGAACTCACATGGAAAGCTCCCAAAGGCAACTGGCATCTTATTGCGGCTTTCTGTGGCAAGACATTGCAAGCTGTGAAACGTGCAGCTCCTGGTGGTGAGGGCCTCGTTATGGATCATTTCTCAAAACGGGCAGTCAGCAACTACTTGAAAGGCTTCGACAAAGTATTTGAGAATACAGGCACAACACCACCCCACCTGTTTTTCAACGACTCTTACGAGGTTTATGAAGCTGACTGGACAGAGGGACTTTTTGATGAGTTTGAAAGACTGCGAGGATACAAATTAGAGAACTATCTGCCACAATTTTTATCAGAAGAGCGCAACGACACTACAGCAAGAGTTATCTCTGATTACAGAGAGACACTATCCGACCTGCTTTTGGAGAACTTCACCAAGCAATGGACAGAATGGGCACACAAACGCGGTTCCGGCACACGCAACCAGGCTCATGGCTCACCTGGCAATCTGATAGACCTCTACGCCACTGTCGATGTACCAGAATGTGAAGGTTTCGGACTGTCAGATTTCGGAATAAACGGACTGCGCAAAGACTCTCTTACACGTGCCAATTTCTCTGACCTGTCAATGCTGAAATACGCTTCATCAGCAGCCCACATCACAGGGAAGACATACACATCTTCTGAAACATTCACATGGCTGACAGAGCATTTCAGAACCTCACTATCACAGTGCAAGCCTGATTTGGATTTGATGTTCGTCTCTGGTGTGAACCACGTTTTCTTCCATGGTACTACTTATTCCCCGAAAGATGACCCATGGCCTGGCTGGAAATTCTATGCCTCCATCGACATGAGTCCTACCAATCCTTTCTGGAAAGCTGTTCCTTCATTTTTCGATTACATCACCCGTTGCCAGAGTTTTCTGCAATATGGCAAACCTGATAATGACTTTTTGCTTTATTTGCCCATATATGATATATGGTACGAGCAAAGTGGCAGGTTTCTGATGTTCGATATACATAAAATGGGTGAACGTGCCCCTCGTTTCATAGAAGCTGTGCAGAGAATAGAAACTGCAGGATATGATGTGGACTACATCTCCGACAAGTATATAGGAGAAACCACAGTAAAAGACAACAAACTGCTCACGCCAGGTGGAGCTAAATACAAAGCAATAATAGTACCAGGAGCGAAACTGATGCCAGAAAAGACATTGAGGCAACTTTTGGAGTTGGCAGAACAGGGGGCGACAATCGTATTCCTTGACCAATATCCTGTTGATGTTCCTGGTTTTGGCGAACTTAACGGACAAAGAGCTGAATTTGCCCAACTGCTTGACAAGTTAAAGAGCAATCCAAATATCCTTTTCGGTACGGATTGCGACAAGACATTGGCTCAAACGGGTGTGGTTGCGGAAACTTTAAAGAAAGACTATGGTTTGAGTTATATACGTCGCACAAACAAAGAAGGTTATCACTATTTCATCTCCGCTCTAACATCGAATGATACCAACAGTTGGATTCCATTAGCAGTGAATGCAAAGTCGGTAATTTTATATAATCCTATGAACGGAAATTGTGGAAAAATTCCTGTAAGAACAGTTGACGGTAAAACCGAAGTTTATTTACAGTTACGCTC
>JAJQAR010000366.1 GCA_021203705.1 Prevotella sp.
CCTGTTGACAACGACCGTGGTTTTGGGAATTGGATCGCAAAGGATTGGAAAAACCAGAAACTTGATACGGCAAAGGTGGTGGTTATAAAACCATTATCTTCTGTTGTGAATGATGATGGTACAGTAATTGTTACTGTCTCTACCGAAAACAGATGTGCCAATGGCTCAATTAAAACTGATTATTCTTATACTATGGACAGCGAAGGCAATGTTGACTTTACCGCAATATACACGCCAGAAGGTGAACTGCCTCCTCTGCCGTGCTTGGGCAATACTTTCGTGCTGCCGAAAACAATCAGTGATGTTTCGTGGTATGGTATGGGACCACTTGATAACTATCCCGATCGTTTGGAGGCTGCCTCGATAAAACGTTGGTGCAGTAGCATCTCGGAGCAGTACGTTCATTATGCCCGTCCGCAGGACAGTGGCAACCATGAGCAGGTTGCGGAGGTAACATTAAGTGATGTCAACGGCAAGGATGTCTATACGATAACAGCAGAGGATGACACTCCGTTCTCGTTCTCTGTACTTCCTTATTCTGTGGAACAGTTGTATAATACGAAACATGACTGTGACCTTATTGTTGAGAATAATGTTTACCTTAATATCGATGCTGCCGTGTTGGGCTTGGGCAACAGCAGTTGTGGTCCTGGTGTTCTCACTAAATACACTATTCCTCAAGAAAAACATGAGCTGCATATAAGGTTCAGCAAGAAATGAAAAATCCATTATTATGAAAAAACAGATATTTTTGGCATTATTATTGATGTCTGTGGCAAGCGGATTGTTTGCTCAAAGTGATGTTTACACGCAACGCCAATACCTTAGTGGTCATGGCTGTGATGATATGGTGCAGTGGGATTTCTATTGTACCGGTGGTAACAATTCGGGCACGTGGTCGAAAATCGGTGTTCCCTCTTGTTGGGAATTGCAGGGTTTCGGCACTTACCAATATGGCATGAAATTCTATGGCAAGGCGTTTCCTGATGGCATTGCTGACGAGAAGGGTATGTATAAATATGAGTTTACTCTCCCAGAGGAGTGGCGCAACCACCATATTGACCTCGTCTTTGAGGCTTCCATGACTGATACTGAGGTAATGATCAACAAGCGCAAAGCTGGTTCCATCCACCAGGGAGCGTTCTATCGCATTACTTACGATGTTACCGACCGTGTGTATTTCGGCAAGCAGAAAAACCTGCTTGAGGTTACGGTGAGCAAAGAAAGTACCAACGAGGGTGTCAACCTTGCGGAAAGGCGAGCCGACTACTGGAATTTCGGTGGCATCTTCCGCCCTGTGTTCATCGTTTGCAAACCGGCAATCAACATAGAGAGAACAGCGATTAATGCAACGGCTGACGGAACTTTCAACGCTTACGTTCTTGTTAACCATTCGTTAGAGGGCGCTAAGGTGCGCACGCTTATCAGTGACATTGATGGCAGGAAAGTGGCTGAAAATACCACTGATATACGTTCTGGCAGCGATCATGCGGATGTGAGTTTCAATGTTGATAGTCCGAAATTGTGGACTGCCGAGACGCCTAACCGCTATCAGGTGGAGTTTGCATTAATAGATAATAGTGGTAAGACTCTACATATCGAGAAGGATAAATTTGGTTTCCGCACGATAGAGACACGTGAGGGTGACGGTCTGTATATCAATGGCAAGAAAGTGAATATCCGTGGTGCCAACCGCCACAGTTTTTGGCCTGAAACAGGAAGGACTTTGAGCAAGGAGAAGAACATTACTGATGTAAAACTTATTAAGAGCATGAACATGAACGCAGTGCGCTTGTCTCACTATCCTGCTGACCCTGAATTTTATGATGCTTGCGACAGTCTTGGCCTCTATGTGATGAGTGAACTAAGCGGTTGGCATGGCCATCATGAGACTATCAACGGTCAGAAACTCATCAAGGAGATGGTTACTCGTGATGTCAATCATCCTTGCATAATATGGTGGAGCAACGGCAATGAGCAGGGCTGGAATACGGAACTTGATGGTGAGTTCCACAAGTGGGATATTCAGAAGCGTCCCGTTCTTCATCCGCAAGGTAATTTCAGTGGCTATGAGACTATGCACTACCGCTCCTACGGCGAGAGTGAGGAGTATATGAGAAAGCCTGAGATTTTCATGCCGACGGAGTTTCTCCATGCTTTGTACGATGGTGGTGCTGGTGCAGGATTGTATGACTATTGGCAACTGATGCGCTCGTGGCCGCGCTGTGCTGGCGGCTTTATCTGGGCGTATGCTGATGAGGGCGTTGTCAGGACTGATATGAATAGCATGATTGACAATGTGGGTAATTATGCTTGCGACGGTATTGTTGGCCCGCACCATGAAAAGGAGGGAAGCTATTACACTGTGAAGCAGGTGTGGTGCCCTGTACAAATTGATATGCCTGAGAATTTTGACGGTACTCTCAATGTGGAAAACAGATATAATTTCCTATCTCTCGACAAGTGTACATTTGATTACTCTTACCTTAAATATGAAGGCAGTGAGACAAAAGTGGTGAAAAGCGGAACGGTGAATGGTTGTGACATTGCGCCTGACTCGAAAGGTACGCTTTCTATTGCTGCTGCCCCAACTGATGCGGAGGCTCTCAAAATAATGGCAATCGACCAGTATGGTGAGGAACTGTTTACTTGGGTTTTCAAATTGAAAGATTCTGCAAAACTCTACACTGTGGCTTCGAAGGGCAGCAAACCGACGTATAATGACTATACTGTCAAGGCTGGCAATGTTGTTTATTCATTCTCAAAGACCGATGGTACTCTCACTGGTGTAAAAACAGGCAAGGGGGAATATAATTTTGAGGGTGGTCCTAAGTTCTTCGCTTACCGCCGCTCTGACCGATCCTTCGACCAGTTCTATAACCATGATGACCCGGAGGCGGAGAAGAAAAAGACCACCTACACGGAATATGAGGACCAGGGTAAGTTTGTTTCTCTTGATGTCAATGAGAATGGCGAGAACGATACCATTATCGTTACTGCCACATATCGCTTAGGCTCTTTGGAAAAGGCGGAGTGGCACATCGCTCCTGACGGTGGCGCACGCCTTGTTTACACTTACAACTTCAACGGTGTTGTTGACCTTATGGGTGTGATGTTCAATCTCCCTGAAAACAGCGTAAAGAGTAAACAGTGGCTCGGAAATGGTCCTTATCGTGTTTGGCAAAACCGTCTGCACGGTCCGCAGTTGGGCATCTGGAGCAACGACTACAACGACCCGATACCGGGGGAGAGCTTCACCTACCCTGAGTTCAAGGGCTATTTCGCTGGCGTTCAGTGGATGAAACTAAACACTTCTGTCGGCACGATAACAATAGAGCCTGCTTCTGACAAGGAGTATGTCGGTGTATATCAGCCTCGTGACGGGCGGGATGAGTTGCTTTATACTCTGCCTGAAACGGGTATCAGTATCATGCAGGTAATCCCTGCTGTGCGTAATAAGGTGAACACTACCGACCTCAACGGTCCTTCCGCTCAACCTATATGGGCAAATGGCACTTACACGGGTGAGGTAACATTGCACTTTGAATAACAAAATTACATACCGATGAAAAAATATTCTTTGCTAATAATATTCTGCGCTCTTTGCACCATTGCATATTGTCAGACCACCGTTACACCGACATGGTATGATAATTTTAAATCGCCATCCGTTGATGCCAAACCGTGGAATTTCTGGTATTGGATGTACGGCTGTGTAACCGATGAGGGAATAAAAGCTGCCCTGAATGCGATGCATGATGCCGGCATTGCGGGTTTCTTCCTCATGCCTATAAAGGACACTGATGATGGAAAGGACTATGTGGGCACTTCCCGTCAGCTTTCTCCTGAATGGTGGAAACGCATGGATACGGTGTTCTCTACTGCTGACAGCTTAGGTTTGCAGATGGGTATCCATTTCTGCGACGGTTTCGCCTTGGCGGGCGGTCCTTGGATAACTCCTGCGGAGTCCATGCAGAAAGTGGTGTGGAGCGATACTATCGTGAAGGGCGGAAAACAGTTGCTTATATTGCCGCAACCCACTTCCTACGATGGTTATTATGAGGATATTGCTGTTTATGCCTACTCTGCGGAATATGTTGACGACAGCAAACCAATTTCATCTGTTGACCTTCCTCTCAGTTCTTCTGAACCTTGTGACATTGTTTTCAGTTATGATAAACCATTCACCCTGCGCAATGTAAAAATCATTACTGGCGGAAACAATTATCAGGCTCACCGCTATAAGGTTTATGCTTCTGATAATGGAACTGACTATACTTTCATAAAGGAAATATCTCCTGCCCGTCAAGGGTGGCAGAATACGGATGCTTACGCCACGTATGCCGTACCTGCTACTACTGCAAAGTATTTCAAGTTTCATTGGTCGCCTGAGGGCAGTGACCCTGGCTCGGAGGACATGGATGCGGCGAAGTGGAAGCCTAATTTGAAAGTCGGAAACATCATTCTTGGCTCTGAACCCGTAATCGACGGTTACGAAGGCAAGTCGGGCGTTGTCTGGCGTGTCTCCAAATATTTCGGCGTATCAGACTCCGAGTGTGTTGACATGGATAAGGTTATCAACCTTACGGATCAGTTCCTCGCTTGTAAGGATCAGAATAAAGCGTTCAGTGTAAAACTCCCAAAGGGCAATTGGCATATCCTCCGCATGGGGCATACCTCAACAGGTCATACAAATGCCACTGGTGGTGGCGCAAGAGGATTGGAGTGTAGTAAGTTCTCCCGTGAGATAATAGATAAGCAGTTTGCCAACTGGTGGGAGGCTATCTATAACCATGCTCCGAAGGATGTGGCAAGGCGTGTCCTCACTCGTCTCCATGTTGACAGTTGGGAATGTGGCAGTCAGAATTGGAGCAATAATTTTGCTGATGAGTTTAAACAGCGCAGGGGTTATGATCTCCTGCCTTGGTTGCCTGTCTTTGCCGGTGTGCCATTGGATTCATCGGAGAAGTCGGAACGGGTTCTTCGTGACGTGCGCCTGACTATTGCTGAATTGGTAAATGATGTGTTTTTCGATGAGGTGGAGAAACTTGCCAAGAAATATGGCTGCAAACTCACTACCGAGTGTGTCGCACCGACAATGGTGAGTGATGGTCTGCTTCATTATCAGCATGCTGATTATCCAATGGGGGAGTTCTGGCTCAACAGTCCTACCCACGACAAACCGAATGATATGCTTGATGCTGTCAGTGGTGCGCATATCTATGGTAAGAACATTATCCTGGCGGAAGGCTTTACAGAGGTACGTGGCACTTGGGATGAGCACCCTGGTATGCTGAAGGCATTGCTCGACCGCAATTTCTGTCTTGGTATCAACGGTCTGGTGTTCCATGTGAACACTCATAACCCATGGCTTGACCGTGCTCCAGGTATGACACTTGACGGTATTGGCACTTTCTTCCAGCGTGATAACACATGGTGGAATGAGATGTCTGCCTTCACTGCTTACATCTCTCGTTGTCAGGCGTTGTTGCAATATGGCAATCCTGTAATCGATCTTGCGGTTTATACTGGTGATGAGACTCCACGTCGTGCCATCCTCCCTGAACGATTGGTTACCACGCTCCCAGGCCTGTTTGGCAGTGACGCTATCGCAAAGGAGAATGAGCGTCTTGCTAATGTAGGACAACCCTTAGAGACAAGTCCTGTGGGTGTTACGCATACTAAGAATATGACAAAGGCGGATATGTGGACTAATCCGCTGCATGGCTACCGATATGACTCGTTCAACCATGATGTTCTCTCAAAATCAATGGTTGAGAACGGTGAACTCGTAACGGCAGGTGGCATGCGCTATGCTGCTCTTGTCATTCCTCAAGAGCGCAAGATGAACCCTGACAGATTAGTTAATTGCTGGAATGAGATTGACGCTCTCGCTTCTCAGGGCGTTAAGGTAATTCGTGACCCTTGGACGGAGGATGACCTTTCGTCACTTGGTATAAGTAAGGATATCATTCTTCCCGAAGGTCTTGACTATACTCATCGCCATGGTGCGGATGCGGATATTTATTTCATTAGTAACCAGCTTGATACATCTGTTACTTTTATTCCGACAATGAAGGCGGAAAGACAAAACAGATATTTGGCTGATGCGGTAACTGGGGATATTTATATGGGTAAGGATGAAATTACCCTTACACCTCATGCCTCCATATTTATAATTTTAAGTGATAATGAGATAAGCTCCGAACTGTTATCGACCGAAATAGGTGAGACAATCTCTCAATCGCTTGGTAACCATGACTGGAAAATGACTTTTGAAAAGACTGGCAAATGCTTGACAACGGAAACACTCGAAGATTGGACACAGTTGGACGATAACTCGATGAAATACTATTCTGGTCATGTTACCTACGAAACGACATTCAATTATGAAAAGAATGACGATAATAAAGTGCTTATTAATCTTGGTGATGTGGAAAATATCGCCACTGTATATGTAAATGGTGTGGATTGCGGCACTTCATGGCTCGCTCCATACGTTGTTGATATAACGGATGCCGTGAAAACAGGCAATAATGAACTGAAAATCGTTGTTGTCAACACTTGGACGAATGCCTTGCAGGGCAATGATGAGGGAACTCCCCCATTCGATGGCATTTGGACAAACGCCAAATATCGTCGTTCAAGTAAAACCCTTCTTCCCGCAGGACTGTTAGGTCCCGTAACGCTTGAAACTTATAAAGTTCCGATGTAAATTAACAAAAGTCTCTGCCATGAATTACCCATGACAGGAAATGCACCCCCAAAAACATATCAAAC
>JAJQAR010000082.1 GCA_021203705.1 Prevotella sp.
TTCAAGTATATTGCAAAAATACTATATTTTGACCAAATATGAAAACGAAATAAAATTTTTTGAGAGAATTAAGGTTTTTTTTCTACAAAATTCTTGTAATTTTCTTTTTATTCATTATATTTGTTCGGTGAAATTTAGGGTAAATTGACAAAACTATTAGAATTATGGCCAACAAACGAAATTTAAAGAAGATGATCAACTACATCTGCAGTGATCTTTTCTCTGAATGTGTAGCTGCCTCTTTATATGGGAAAAAAGACAAAGAAGACATCAATGCGATTTTGACGTCTATTCTCATCGTACACAACAACTTCATCTGCAGAATATCTCATCCTGAGCCGGGTATGGCTAAAAAAGGTTATTTCAAGGACTTGAAAGACAAGTTCAACATTCAGGCGGGCGAAATAATCGACCAAATAGCGAACATCTAATCATTTATAATGAATTTTTGTAAATGGTATTTGTATAAACGGTGTGGTTGGACAAAAGACGTTACTGTGGAACATCCAGATAAATATGTTATCTGTCTTGCTCCACATACCAGCAATTGTGACTTTTTCATCGGACAGTTGTACATGAGAGCAGAAAAGCTAAAAGTCAACTTTTTGATGAAAAGCGAATGGTTCTTCTGGCCCTTCAGCATTCTGTTTAAGAAAATGGGGGGCATCGCCATACAACGGGAAGTTCATAAACACACTACCGACAATATGGCGGAGGCAGCGAAAAAGGAAAAGACATTCCACCTCTGCGTAACGCCAGAAGGCACACGCTCCCTTAATCCTGACTGGAAAAAGGGATTTTACTATATTGCGCTGAAAGCCGGCATACCTATCCTACTGTATGGTTTAGACTATAAGCGGCGACTTATACAATGTACAAAGAGCATAATGCCAACAGGGGACATTGACAGGGAAATGAAAGAAATAAAAGAGTATTTCAAAGGTTTCTCTGGGCGACATCCTGAATCGTTTTCTATCGGTGATTGATTATGTGGAAAAAGTTTTCTTTATTTCTATTATGTGTTTTTCTTGTAGCTTGTGGTAGTCATCGCAAGCTATTGAATACCGTTTCCCCCCAGAATAATAACGACAACTACGACAATACTCAAGAAACTCCCTCTGCTCCTATAAATACTTTTGATGTTGAATACAAGGGTATTCCATGGGTGAGCAATATATCATCTCCCGTTGAAATTACCAAAGGGCTGCAAAACAAACATCTGTCTCTATGGGCAAGTCATGGAAAATACTATAGTCTGGAAAAAGGCAAATGGCAATGGCAACGCCCAAATATCTTCTGCACCAATGAGGATCTATACACACAGACTATCGTAGTGCCATACCTGATACCGATGCTTGAAAAAGCGGGGGCTATCGTTTTTACTCCGCGTGAACGCGACTGGCAAAAAAATGAGATTATCATAGATAACAACAACAAGCCATTACTGCCCTATTATACTGAGATAAACGTAAGTCAGAAATGGGTTGGCTGTGGTATAAAAGGTTTTGCCGGCAACAGAAGCTATTATGCCGACAATATAAACCCGTTCACAGAAGGAACTACACGCATGGCTAAGACTTCAACAGAGAAAGGCTGCGAAATCTCTTATATGCCGAAAATTCCTGAAAGTGGCGAGTATGCCGTTTACGTCTCTTACCCTACACATGAGCTGAGCGTCCCCGATGCTCAATATACTGTTTTTCATAAAGGACGCGCGACAACTTTCAAGGTAAACCAGCAGATGGGCGGTGGCACGTGGGTATATCTTGGAACTTTTGATTTCAGTGCTGGCTGCAATGCCGACAACCGTGTGGTCCTCACTAACGTCAGCTCGTATAAAGGTGTGGTGACTGCCGACGCCGTCCGTTTTGGAGGTGGGATGGGAAACATCAAAAGAGATGGGAGAGTTAGCGGTGTACCAAGATTCTTGGAAGGCTCTCGCTATTATGCGCAGTGGGCTGGCGCTCCCGACAGCGTGGTTTACAATAAAAACCACACTGATGACTACAAAGAGGACATCAATGTTCGCTCTTTCATGACCAACTGGGTGGCTGGCGGCTCTTGCTTCGCTCCTTTCACACGCGGTTTGAAAGTGCCCATAGAACTCTCTTTGGCTGTACATAGCGATGCTGGGGTGTCGCATGATTTCTCCTCCTTAATCGGAACATTGACAATATGTACTACTAACGCCCGCAACGGACGGTTGGGCTCAGGACAGTCTCGCAATATGTCAATGGATTTTGCCACACGGTTACTTAACAATACAGAGAACGATTTAAAAAACTCTTATTCCACGTGGACAAAACGAACCCTTTACGACCGCAACTATTCAGAGACAAGATGTCCGCTCATGACTTCCGCTATCATAGAGACATTGTCGCACCAGAACTTCCCTGACATGAGATATGGGCAAGACCCGAATTTCAGATTTACTTTGGCAAGGAGTATCTACAAGACCATTCTGAAGTTCATTGCAAACCAACACGACAAACCGTATGTCGTTACGCCTCTCGCTCCAACAAACCTAAGCGTGGAGTTTTATTCCAAAGACACCGTAGTAATTCGTTGGGATGCTCAGATAGACAAGACAGAGCCGACTTCTGACCCAACATCTTATATTCTTTATACCGCAACAGAAAATTCGGGGTTTGACAATGGTTTCAAAATCAAAGGCAATGTATGCAAAATAAAGTTGGAACCCGACGTGCTATACTCTTTCAAGGTAACTGCCGCCAATGACGGCGGTGAGAGTTTTCCCTCCGAGATAATATCTGCCGTTTATAATCCCCATGCCACAAAGACAATCTTGATAGTTAATGGCTTCCAACGTCTGTCTTCTCCAGAGATAGTGGATGACAACAACTACCAGGGGTTCAATCTGGTTGCTGACCCTGGTGTGAGTTACGGCAAAATGCCCGGCTTCTGCGGCTATCAGAATTGTTATGATAAAGATAAAATCGGTATAGAGGGTCCAGGTGGATTGGGTTATAGCGGGGAGGAGTTGGTTGGCATGATATTACGTGGTAATGAGTTCAACTACATCCCCGTACATGCCAAGTCCATAATGAGTGCCGAGAAATACAACATCGTAAGTTGCTCGAAATATGCAGTGGAGAAAGATAAGGTAAATCTGTCAAGATACGACTGTGTGGACCTGATACTCGGACTCGAGAAAGACGACGGACATTCTCTTAACCACTACAAATCGTTCAGTAATGAGTTGCAAAAGAAACTTACGGAATACACCAAAAATAACGGAAAACTAATTGTAAGTGGCGCATATATCGGTGCTGACATGAAAACCGACAAAGAGTTGGAGTTCCTTAGCAATACGCTCCATGTAACGCCTTACGGGTCTACTCGATTGGCAGGCAACAATGTGATAGAAGGCATGAGCTCGTCTTTTAACATTTACACCACACTGAACGAGGAGCATTACGCCGCTACGTCAATAGACGTATTGAAAGCTGTCAGTCCTGCATTCTGCGTAATGACAGAGTATCGAGGTGCTTCCGTCTGCGTGGCTTACGACGGCAAAGACTGCCGCACGTTCACTATGGGCTTCCCTTTCGAGTGCATAACATCTGATGACACACGAGACAGCATTATGAGGGGTATCCTCAACTTCCTTCTGAAATAGTATAATTAAACCTTTGAACTCAAAATATGAAAACGTATAAAATTCAAACTAACGTATCTGGTACAAGGAGCATCAATATCAGTGATGAACATTTGGAAACGATAAGGAAATATTCCCTTTTCAATAACCTCACTGACAGCAACGGCATTATCGATGAATCTGTACTCGACAAGTTGAAACTTACCATCAGGTCAATCCTTGAAGGTGAGGAAGGCACGAACAAGGAACTACTTGATCTCTGCCTCGATGTAGTTTACAATAACAATATGAAGGCTTTCGGACTGAACCAACTCGTCCAGCTTTTCATCAAGTGGGACACGGAAAATTTCTCTGCCGAAAATCCTGAGTGATACAAATGAGTGATTTCAGGCTTTCGAACTGGATTCCTACAACGAAAAAAGAGGTGGAACTGCGGGGATGGGATGAACTCGACGTTATCCTGTTCTCAGGCGACGCTTACGTTGACCACCCTTCTTTCGGCGTCACCGTGATTGCACGCACTATCGAGGCACTTGGGTTGCATGTGGCTATCGTTCCGCAACCCGACTGGCATGGCGACTACCGTGATTTCAAGAAATTAGGCAAGCCCCGACTGTTCTTCGGTATCTCTCCTGGCTGCATGGACTCTATGGTGAACAAATACACTGCCAATTGCCGTCTGCGCTCCGAAGATGCGTACAGCCCTGACGGAAGGCACGACTGCCGTCCTGAATATCCTACCATTGTTTACAGTAAGATACTCCGTGAACTATTCCCTGATGTTCCCATTGTATTGGGCGGCATAGAGGCTTCGCTGAGACGGCTGACACATTATGACTATTGGAAAAATGTGTTGAGACGATCAATCCTCTGCGATTCGGGTGCTGACATCATCACATACGGTATGGGTGAAAAGCCAACGATAGAACTCTGCACCAGACTGATGAAAGGTGGCGGTATTGAGACCGCCCACGACATCCCACAAACTGTGTTTCTCGCACAAGAAAATGATATTCCGCAGGGAATAACCGCCGCCGACATCGTTTTGCACTCGCATGAGGAATGTCTGCGAAACAAAAAAGCACAGGCAGAGAATTTCAAAATAATTGAGGAGGAGTCGAATATGCTGCACGCTCATAGACTGCTGCAAAAAACGGGTGATGTGTATGTTGTGGTCAATCCTCCTTATCCGCCAATGACAACAGAGGAACTCGACATGTCTTTTGATCTTCCCTACACTCGTTTGCCACATCCTAAATACAAGAACAAGCGCATTCCTGCTTACGAGATGATAAAACACTCGATTAACATTCACAGAGGTTGTTTCGGCGGCTGCGCTTTCTGTACCATAAGTGCTCATCAGGGAAAATTCGTTGTGTGCCGCAGTAAGGAAAGTATCTTGAAGGAGGTGAGAAAAGTTACGGAAATGGATGATTTCAAGGGTTACCTAAGTGATGTCGGGGGACCGTCGGCAAACATGTACGGTATGGCAGGAAAGGATAAGAATTTATGCGAGAAATGCAAACGACCGTCGTGTATTAATCCGATGATTTGCCCTAACCTAAACACCGACCACAGTAAACTCCTCGAAATTTACAGGGCTGTCGATGCTGTGCCGGGAATAAAGAAAAGTTTTATAGGCAGTGGTGTGCGCTATGACCTTATGCTTCATAAAAGTAAAGACGAGAAAACAAACAGAGCGGCACGGGAATATACCAAAGAACTGATTTGCAGACATGTGAGCGGACGGTTGAAAGTTGCACCTGAACATACCTCTGACCGCGTTCTCAGATTGATGCGGAAACCTCCTTTCTCTCTGTTTGAGGAGTTCAAAAAGGTTTTTGATGAGATTAATCTCAAAGAAAACCTGCACCAACAGTTGATACCTTATTTTATTAGCAGTCATCCTGGCTGCACGGAGGAGGATATGGCAGAGTTGGCGGTTATCACCAAGCATCTTGACTTCCACCTCGAACAAATTCAGGACTTCACACCCACCCCAATGACGGTAAGTACTGAAACGTGGTACACGGGGTATGACCCTTATACTCTTGAACCGGTATTCTCTGCAACGACACCGAAAGAGAAATTGACTCAGAGAATGTTCTTCTTCTGGTATAAACCAGAGGAACGCCACAATATAGAAAGGGAACTTTTGAAAATCGGACGGCATGACCTTTTAAGAAAGTTGTATTCAAACTCTCCTTATTACAATTCATATCACAATAAAAACAAAGGAAAACATGAAAGTAATAGAACAGACAATCATCGGAAAGAAAACACAGATGGAATGCGAGGACGGCATCGTAGTCAACGATAACTTCATTGCTGTTATTGACGGCAGCACAAGTAAGACTCCTAATCGGGTTAACAGGCAGTATGCCAACGGCAAGTTCTGCATGCAACTCATCAGCCAATATATCAATACCATGGCAATAGACACAACCATGGCTGACTTCTGTACTGGCATTACCGCATATATTAGTAATGTGTATGAGAAATACAACATTGATATGGTTTGGTTGAAAAACCATCCTGTGGAACGCCTGACTGCAAGTGCAATTATTTATTCTCCATACCACAAGGAAGTGTGGATGGTAGGCGATTGCCAGTGCATTGTCAACGGTGAATTTTTCGACAACCCAAAACCACAGGAAGGAATACTCGCTGAAAAACGCTCGAAAATATTGAAAGAAATGCTAAAAAAGGGCGAAATAACAGTTGAGCAGGTGCAGGCGGAAGACCCTGGGAGGACGGCTATCATTGACGAAGTTATTGACGGTTGCCGTTTCCAGAATGTCAAATATCCTGTTATAGACGGTTTCCCTATCCCATTGGATACTGTAAAAGTAATTGAAGTTTACAATAATTGCAAAGAGATTGTTTTGGCTTCTGATGGTTATCCTTTCCTTAAGCCTACCCTTGAAGAAAGTGAGAGCCTCTTTCAGAAACAATTACTAAAAGACCCTCTCTTCATCGATACTTTCAAAGCAACAAAGGCTGTAATGAATGGTTATAAATCTTTCGATGACAGATGTTACATCCGATTCGAGATTTAAG
>JAJQAR010000217.1 GCA_021203705.1 Prevotella sp.
CTATAGAATTAACCGTATTCACTATGGAAATATCCAGATTCTTATAGTGGTTTGTATATTTTCTCTTATGTGTTTCCTGGGCTTTTCTCTTTTTAATACCAAAGGTGAGCCACGTGAGGCGGTAGTCGCTCTGTCGATGCTGAAATACGGTAACTGGATTCTCCCTGTCAACAATGGCATGGATATAGCCTACAAACCGCCGTTTTTCCATTGGTGCATAGCTATTATTTCTTGTTTGAGGGGTGCGGTAACAGAGTTCACTTCACGTCTACCATCCGCATTGGCTCTTACTGCAATGGTCATTGCTTGCTACAAGTTTTATGCAAAAAAAACATATAAACTTGCTCTGCTTACTTGTTTGATAATTCTAACCTGTTTTGAGGTTCATCGTGCTGGAATGGCGTGCCGCGTAGATATGATGCTAAGTGCCCTTACGGTAATGGCTCTATATCAACTGTATGACTGGGGTGAGCAGGATATGAGGGGCTTTCCGTGGCTTGCCATTTTGTGTATGAGCGGTGCTTTCCTCACAAAAGGACCGGTTGGTATCATCCTGCCATGTCTTGTTGAGGCGGTGTTCCTGCTGATAAGGGGTAAGAACTTCTGGAGAATAGTGGGCAAATTCGTAATCGTGGCATTGGCATCCTGTGTTATTCCTGCTCTATGGTATGTGGCTGCTTATTATCAGGGTGGCGACAAATTCCTACAATTGGTCTATGAGGAAAATATACTGCGTTTTACTGGGAAGATGACTTATATATCGCACAACAAGCCTGTTTCATACAACTTCTTGACCGTCATTTCCGGTATTGCTCCTTATACCTTATTATTAATAATGTCATTGTTCGTCCTGAAATATAAACGGATAAGGAATATTACGCATAATACGGCGGCAAGGATAACAAGATATTTCAAGGAAATGGATGATGTGCGCCTTTTCTCCTTGCTTACTATTATAATAATTTTTGTATTCTATTGCATACCGAAAAGCAAGAGAAGCGTTTATCTTTTGCCCATTTACCCGTTCTTGGCTTATTTCTTAGCAGAATATTTAATGTATCTCTCGAAAAAACATATTGCCGTGGTAAAGGCATACGGAAATTTGCTCGTCGCATTATCCATAATTTTTCTTATTGCTTTTGTCTGCGTCCGATTAGGGCTTGTTCCTGAAAACATAATTTCAGGGCGGCATGCAGCGCAAAATATGGAGATGCTGAAAGCTCTCGCAACTGCTCCGTTACGCATTATGACTGTGGTTATCATTCTTCTGCCTATCATTGCTTCTGTATATTTCATCTGTATGAAAAGGAAGGGCGGAAGAAAATTACTTTTTTCGATAACTGCAATAATCCTTGCGATTTATATGTCTCTCGATGCTTTTTACCTGCCGGTAATGTTGAACAGTAAGTCTGACTATTCTGTGGCAATGAGGATAAAGTCGGTAATACCCGAAGGCACGATATACTCTTATCGTACCGACATCACCGTTGGTGACAGGATGCACCCTTTCACTGTGAATTTCTATTTGGGCGACCGTATCGTTCCTTTCGAGTACAAAATGCCGTCTGACGGTTATCTCATTTCCGGCAACAACGACATAGAGACATTCAAGACAACATACCCTGAATATGCTGTAAGAGAAACAATAGATTTTAATCATAAGAGTTGTGATGATGGGAAAATGCTCCATCTGTATAAGTTTAACAGGAAAAAAGACAGAATATGAACCTTGCGATAATTGTGCCTTGCTATAACGAAGAGGATGTGTTGCCGGAAACTAACAAATGCTTGTTGCAAGTCCTCGACGAACTCGTAACGGAAGAAAAAATATCCTCTGGGAGGATAATGTTTATCGATGATGGGAGCAAGGATAGAACTTGGGAACTTATAGAAGGTTTTGCAGAAAATGACAAAAGGATTGCAGGTCTTAAACTCGCCCATAACAAGGGGCACCAGTTTGCTTTATGGGCGGGCTTGGAATGGGCTGCCACTCACTGTGATGCGGCAATAACGATAGATGCCGACCTTCAAGACGACACGGATGTTATAAAACAGATGGTAGAATGTTACAGTCGTGGTAGCGACATTGTGTTTGGAGTTAGGAAAGAGCGCAAGACAGACACAGCATTTAAGAGGACAACAGCCCAATTATTTTATCGTATTATGAATGGTCTTGGCGGCAATGTCATATACAATCATGCCGATTACAGACTGATGAGTAAACGCACATTGCAGGCACTAATGTCATTTCCAGAGCGTAATCTTTTCCTTCGTGGAATGGTGGCTTCTCTCGGTTTTCCACAGACAATAGTTTATTATGACAGGAAAGAAAGATTTGCAGGTAAGTCGAAATATCCTTTCCGTAAAATGCTCAACTTTGCCCTTGATGGCATTACGTCGTTTTCTATCAAGCCATTGCGGTATATTGCCCTGCTCGGATTAGTGTTTATCCTGATAGCTATCATAGTGATTGTTTATGCCCTTGTGGCATATTTTAACGGTAAGACAATACAGGGCTGGACTTCATTATTAGTTTCTGTTTGGTTTATCGGCGGGACAATACTCTTAGCTTGTGGGGTTATAGGGGAATATGTCGGGAAGATATATATAGAGACAAAATCCCGCCCTCGTTTCTTTATAGAAAAACAAACGGGCAATCTGGATTAATGTGGATTAGTGTTTTGTCTTTTATTTTGTATTTCTATCAATTTGCAGTATCTTTGCACTATCTTATTTGAAAATAAAAATTAAGGATAATGCAAGAAAAAAGACAAAACCGCATAGCAAGGCTTCTTCAGAAAGAACTGAGCCTTATATTCCAGTCGCAGACAAGGATGATGCATGGCGTTATTGCGAGCGTTACGCGCTGCCGCATAAGTCCAGACCTTAGTATCTGCACTGCCTATCTCAGCATTTTCCCTTCGGATAGGGCTGAAGAAATAATCAAAAATATCACGGCTAATGAGAAAACCGTCAGGTATGAGCTGGGCACACGCGTCCGCAACCAGTTGCGTATAATACCGGAACTGAGGTTCTTTTTGGACGATTCCCTTGACTATATCGAACACATTGACGAATTACTGAAGAAATGAACTTCCCCTTCTACATCGCCCGTCGCTATCTCTTTTCAAAAAAGAGTACACATGCCATCAATATTATCAGTGGCATCAGCATGGTCGGTGTGGCCGTCGCTACTATGGCTCTCATAGTAACGCTTAGCGTGTTCAATGGCTTTCACGACCTTGTGGCATCACTTCTTACGGCATTTGATCCGCAACTGGAAGTCGTGCCCGTACAGGGGAAGTCGGCTCCTGCCGATGACCCTATACTTACGGAAATACGTAACTTGCCGCAGGTTGACGTGGCGACGGAATGTGTGGAGGACCAGGCATTAGCGTTTTATCGTGACCGTCAGGCGATGGTTAAGGTGAAGGGGGTGGATGATAATTTCGATGAACTTACGCATATCAACGAAATTCTTTATGGCGATGGTGGCTTCTCCCTCCATGCAGCCAACTTGCAGTTTGGTATTGTGGGGATCGGCTTGGCAGATAATCTCGGCATGAGTGCCAACTGGCAAGGCTTTATGAGGATTTATGCCCCGAAAAGGGAGGGACAATTAGATATGATGAACCCTACGGAGAGCTTTGTGGAGGATTCGCTAATCTCTCCTGGAGTGGTGTTCTGTGTTCGCCAGTCGCGTTATGACCGTGACCACGTGATTACGTCAATAGACTTTGCCCGTAATCTTTTCGGTATGCAGGGTATGATAACGCAGTTGGAGTTGAGACTCAAGAACGGTAGTGACCTCGATGCGGTGAAGGCGAAAATGCAGTCGATAGCAGGGGATAAGTATCGTGTCCTCGACCGTATGGAACAACAGTCGGATACGTTCCGCATTATGAAAGTGGAGAAGTTCATCGCTTATATCTTCCTTACGTTCATTCTTATTGTGGCTTGCTTCAATATTATTGGTTCGGTATCAATGCTTATAATCGACAAGAAGGATGATGTCGTCACGCTGCGGAACTTGGGGGCTAATGACAAACAGATAACTCAGGTGTTCCTCTTTGAGGGCAGGATGATTTCAGCTATTGGTGCGGTTGTCGGTATTTTAATAGGTTTGCTGCTTTGCTGGCTGCAACAGACATACGGACTTGTGTCATTAGGTCAGAGTAGTGGCTCGTTTGTCGTTGACGCTTATCCTGTGAGCGTTCACCTTGAGGATATTGTAATAGTATTTTTCACGGTTCTTATAGTGGGTTTCCTCGCCGTCTGGTATCCCGTCCGTTATTTCGCTAAAAGAATTATTAAGTGAAAAGTCTCTGATTTTTTTCACTTCTTATAATATAAGGGCATGGCTTTATTGGGCTATGCCCTTTGTTTTTGTAACACAATTGAAACATCCGTTTAAAATCTCTGTAATAAGCAATTTTTACTTTTGCACCGTGATAATATTACATGATTGACAGATATGACAGAGATTTATTTTCTAATTGTCGCTTTTCTGCTGCTTTTGGCAGTGTTCGACTTATTCGTCGGTGTTAGTAATGATGCCGTAAACTTCCTTAATTCAGCCATTGGAGCGAAAGTGGCGAAATACCGTACGGTGTTGATTGTGGCATCAGTAGGAGTACTTATAGGTGCTGTGATGAGTGCGGGTATGATGGATGTTGCACGACATGGAATTATGCGCCCAGAAAACTATTCATTTCACGAAGTGATGACGATTTTCCTTGCGGTGATGGTTACAGATGTCGTTGTTTTGGATATGTTCAACACGTTGGGTATGCCGACATCCACTACGGTATCGCTGGTTTTCGAGTTGTTGGGAGGTACATTCATCCTCGCTATTCTGAAAATACATGCCGACCCATCACTGACGATTTATGACTTGCTCAACAGCGACAAGGCATTGAGTGTGATAATCGCCATCTTCGTGTCGGTGGCAATAGCGTTCTTTTTCGGCACATTAGTGCAATGGATCTCACGTATAATATTCACATTCAACTATAAGAAACATCTGCGTTACACAATAGCAATATTCGGTGGTATAGCTTTCGCTGCCTTGGTATATTTCATTTTCATCATGGGTGTAGGCAAGTCGCCGTATATCAGTGAGGTGTCGCGCGACTGGATAAGGGCCAACACACCTATGCTGCTTCTTGCCGTGTTCTGTGGTGGTATAGTTCTCATGGAGATATTGCACCTGTTGCGTATCAATGTGTTCAAACTTATCGTGCTTGCCGGTACATTCTCCTTGGCAATGGCATTCGCCGGTAACGACCTTGTGAACTTCATCGGTGTTCCGCTTGCCGGCCTCGACTCCATGAGGGATTTCATGGCTAACGGCAACGGCGTGCCGGAGGCTTTCAAGATGACTTCCCTTATGACTTCCGCAAAGAGTCCCCTGCTATATCTCCTTATCGCCGGTATAATAATGATTACCGCAATGGCAACGTCTAAGAAAGCGCAGAATGTGGTAAAGACAAGTGTTGACCTCAGTCGTCAGGATGAGGGCGATGAGATGTTCGGGTCGTCAAGGGCAGCCCGCAGTATTGTAAGGTTTACTCAGGATGTAGGTGAGGCTGTAGCGAAAGTGTTACCGAAAAGTTTGATTAAATGGATAGACTTGCGTTTTAACAAGGATGATATCAACCTTGAGAATGGTGCGGCTTTTGATGAGGTGCGTGCTGCCGTCAATCTTGTGCTCGCAGCTATGCTTATAATAATAGGTACTAACTATAA
Organism: Prevotella sp.; assembly: GCA_021203705.1. GTDB lineage: Bacteria > Bacteroidota > Bacteroidia > Bacteroidales > Bacteroidaceae > Prevotella. The sequence continues at coordinate 5,749 of JAJQAR010000217.1, forward strand.
ACTCCCTCTATCTACCACTTATGTTACGTTCATGGTGGCTATGGGTAGTTCGTTGGCTGACCGTGCCTGGAACCGTGAGAGTGCGGTGTTCCGTGTAACTGGTGTAATCTCCGTTATCGGTGGTTGGTTCGTTACTGCTGGCGTAGCTTTCGTAACTTGTGCGATAGTTTGTGCATTGATGCACTTCGGTGGTTTCCCTATTATGATAATCTTCATGGGACTCGATATTTACCTGATTTGGAACAGCAACCGCAAGTATGCCAAAAAGGTAAGAGATGAGAGGAAGGATGACGTGTTCCAGCTTATGATGCGTACAAAAGACAGGGAGATAGTCTGGGACTTGCTTCTCAGGCACGTTACGCGCACTCAAAGTTATGTTACTCGTTTTGCAGTGCAGAGGTTTAATGATATTTTGGATGGTGTAAGAACTGAGAACCTGCGTTTGTTGCGCCAATGTGAGAAATCTCTTAAGGATGAACAAACCACTCTGAAGAAATACCGCCGCAAGGAACTGCTCGCTATCCGTCGTATTCCTACTGATATAGCATTGGAGAGAAACACATGGTTCCACCTCGGCGTGAACAGCGACCAGCAGTTTGTTTACTGTCTCCGCCGTATGCTCGAACCGATAAAGGAACACGTGGACAACAGTTTCAGCCCTATGCCAGAGGCATATCTTAATGAGTTTGAGGAAATAAGGAGAAAGATAAATGAGTTAATGGATAACACAGAACAGATGATCTCCACCAATAGGTATGACAGATATGAGGAGACATCTGAAATGGCGAATGAATGTAAACGCCAGCTTTCGTTGATGCGCAAGGTAGTGCTCGATCGTATGCAGCAGGATAACGACACTAACTTTAAGGTTACATTGCTCTACCTGAACATTCTGCAAGAGAGTCAGGAGTTCCTGAGCA
>JAJQAR010000133.1 GCA_021203705.1 Prevotella sp.
GCATTAATGGAAAGAAGGATATCGTAAACAGTTTCTTTTTCCTTCTGCGTTCCTTTGCCATTATAAATGCTGCTAAGTTCATCCTTTTTATAGTCAGTCCATATCTGTGGCAACAAACTTAAAGGCTTATCCTCGTGAGCCTTTTTCAGGTTTGTCTCTATTGTTGTTGATATGTTTGTCCTTCCTCTTTCAACATTGTTGGCCATCTCATCTAAGCCACTGCGGTAATAGTCGTACTGCAATTGTCTGAAAGGCTTCATGGCACCTTCCATGTAGTCGTTGATGATGGCAAACCTGTTTCTGTCATCCTCAAAGGCTTTCCAGCCTGTAAAACTCAGGTTTTGAGCATTGTTCACGAGGTTAAGACAGCGTTGCAGGATATCCTCCCCACCCATAGGCGAGAAACTGTCTAAGTCTAACCCGATGATGAGGAAAGCGTAATAAGCACATAATGCTACAAGTTGGTTGTCTATCTGATCTTCATTGAAATTCAACTGGTCGTACTGCGAGAACTCAAAATTGAAATCCCCATCCTTGTTGTTGTATAAGGTAGAGTTATAAGCTGAATTATAAACGGGACGGTTAGCCTGTATTAAGGCAGAGCAAGTGAACAGGTTGGACGACTGGTCGTATTTTGTTACCGTGATGTTAAAGTTACAAACTATTCTCTCATTTTTCTGAAATTGTAATGAAGTCCATTGCGTGTCGTTGATAAACTGTTCAAGAGTCTGTTGTAGAGCATCAAAGACACTCTCGTCAGTACCCTGAATCTGACTGTGGTTAATGGTAATCTTTGCCTGCAATTCCTGGGCGCTTGCTCCCAATGTGAGAGAAATGCAGCATATTAAAACTAATAGATATTTCATTTTTTTATTATTCAAACAATAGCCTTTTCTACCATGTTTCAAACAAGAATACCGCTAACAAAGGGTATTAGCGGTATTCTTTTATTATGAGCAAAAATCATTCTTCTTCTTTGTCACTGTAATCAATCACGTTCTTGCGGTTTGCCTCCATACGGTCGTAATCCTCTTTGGAGCCCACGATTATCTTGTCGAACTCGCGCAATCCAGTGCCGGCAGGTATAAGATGCCCACAGATAACATTCTCTTTCATGCCCTCAAGCATATCCGTTTTTCCTCTGATGGCAGCCTCGTTGAGAACTTTGGTTGTCTCCTGGAAGGAAGCGGCAGACATGAAACTCTTTGTCTGAAGTGCGGCGCGTGTGATACCCTGTAATATCTGAGTAGACGTAGCAGGAACAGCATCACGAACTTCAACAGTCTTAAGGTCACGCCGTTTCAGCATAGAGTTTTCGTCACGCAATTTACGTGCAGAGACAATCTGACCTTTTTTGAGATTTTCGCTGTCACCGGCATTCATAACCACTTTCTTACCCCAGATGCGGTCGTTCTCCTCAGCGAAGTCGAGCTTGTCAACAATTTCCTGTTCGAGGAATGTGGTATCACCAGGTTCATTGATTTGAACTTTTCTCATCATCTGACGGACGATAATCTCAAAGTGTTTATCATTAATCTTAACACCTTGTAAACGGTAAACATCCTGCACCTCATTGACGATATATTCCTGCACGGCAGTAGGTCCCTTAATGGCAAGAATGTCATTAGGTGTGATAACACCGTCAGAAAGAGGAGTGCCAGCACGTACAGCATCATGCTCCTGTACAAGGATCTGTTTAGACAGGGAAACAAGATAATTACACTTCGTACCAGTTTTTGAAGTAATGGTAATCTCACGGTTACCACGCTTAACCTTACCCATTGTCACCTCACCATCAATCTCACTTACGACAGCAGGGTTTGAAGGGTTACGTGCCTCAAACAATTCAGTTACACGTGGAAGACCACCGGTGATATCACCAGCCTTACCGACAGAGCGAGGAATTTTCACCAAAGTGGTACCCGTTTTCACTACTTGTCCATCATCAACCACAACGTGGCCACCTACAGGGAAATTGTATGTACCCACAATATTGCCATTATCATCAACGATATCACAAGTAGGAACTATTGTCTTGTCCTTCGATTCCATGATGATTTTCTCGGTAAGACCAGTTGTCTCATCAGTTTCGGCATGGAATGTAACGCCTTCTTCGACATCACGGAATAACAGAGTTCCAGCATATTCAGTAACGATGACCGCATTGAATGGGTCCCAACGTGCAATCATGTCACCTTTCTTAACGAGGGCACCCCCTTTGAAATAAAGAGAACTACCGTAAGGAACGTTCAAAGTGGAGAGTACGATATTAGTATTAGGGTCAACGAAACGTATTTCAGCCAAACGGCTAACCACCATCTCACAGTTGATATCCCCATTATCCCCGTTTTCTACGAAAGGAACAGTACGGAGTTCGTCAAATTCGATTTTACAATCGTTTTTTGCTACAATAGAAGCGTTGGCGGCAGCATTGGCAGCCACACCACCGGCGTGGAATGTACGGAGAGTAAGCTGCGTACCCGGTTCACCGATAGCCTGAGCTGCGATGACCCCGACAGCTTCACCTTTTTGTACCATGCGACTTGTCGCAAGGTTACGACCGTAGCATTTCATGCATACACCCTTTTTGCTCTCGCAAGTGAGTACGGAACGGATTTCCACGCTCTCAATAGGGCTGTCCTCGATAATCTGTGCAATTTGCTCAGTAATCTCCTCGCCGGCACTTACGATAAGTTCACCAGTAGTAGGATGTATTATATCATGTACGGAAACACGTCCGAGGATACGTTCATAAAGGGAAGAAATAACCTCATCACCATTCTTGAGTGCTGTGCAGACAAGTCCACGGAGCGTTCCACAGTCCTCCTCTGTAATGATAACATCGTGAGAGACGTCAACCAGTCGACGTGTAAGATAACCCGCATCGGCAGTCTTCATAGCCGTATCAGCAAGACCCTTACGTGCACCGTGAGTAGAGATAAAGTACTCAAGCACGCTCATACCTTCCTTGAAGTTGGAAAGAATAGGGTTCTCGATGATTTGTGCACCCTCGGCACCAGCCTTTTGAGGTTTTGCCATAAGACCACGCATACCGGCCAACTGACGTATTTGGTCTTTTGAACCACGTGCGCCAGAGTCAAGCATCATGTAAACGGCGTTGAAACCCTGGTCAGCCTCAGTCATTTCTTTCATCAGCACGTCACCAAGTTCATTGTTTACATGAGTCCAGGCATCGATGACCTGATTATAACGCTCTGTGTCGGTGATGAACCCCATATTATAGTTGTCGGTAATCTGCTGAACTTCCTCATTACCCCTTGCCACGAGGTCAACCTTCTTTTCAGGAATGATGATGTCATCGAGGTTGAAAGACAGACCGGCACGGTAAGCCATGCGGTAACCCAGGTTCTTTATACCATCGAGAAACTCGCAAGCGCGTGCGAAGCCGACAGTCTTGATCACGTCAGCGATGATGTCGCGGAGGCTCTTCTTTGAGATAATCTTATTTACATAACCTATTTCATCGGGAACAATGCCATTGACAATGACACGCCCTACGGAAGTTTCAACCATGCGTTTAACATACTTGCCACTTTCGTCAATGTCGGTAACTACCACCTTTACCTGAGCATGGAGGTCGCACCTACCCTCGTTATTTGCGATTATAGCCTCTTCTGGACCATAGAAAGTAAGTCCCTCACCCTTAGCACCTGGGCGTATTTTCGTGATATAGTAGAGCCCAAGCACCATATCCTGTGATGGCACGGTGATAGGTGCGCCATTGGCAGGATTAAGAATATTATGGCTTTGAAGCATCAGGATTTGCGCCTCAAGGATAGCCTCATTGCTCAACGGGAGGTGAACAGCCATCTGGTCGCCATCGAAGTCAGCATTGAATGCCGTACAAGCCAATGGGTGCAGCTGAATAGCCTTACCCTCAATGAGTTTAGGCTGGAATGCCTGTATACCAAGACGGTGGAGTGTCGGGGCACGGTTGAGGAGTACGGGATGACCTTTCATCACGTTCTCAAGGATGTCCCAGATAACCGGTTCACGGCGGTCAACAATTTTCTTTGCACTCTTTACCGTCTTAACAATACCGCGCTCAATGAGTTTGCGGATAATAAACGGCTTGTAAAGTTCCGCAGCCATGAGTTTTGGCAGTCCGCACTCGCCCATTTTCAGTTCTGGTCCGACGACGATGACCGAGCGTGCTGAATAGTCGACACGCTTACCGAGCAAGTTCTGACGGAAACGTCCCTGTTTACCTTTAAGAGAGTCAGAGAGAGATTTCAACGGACGGTTGGAGTCGCTCTTCACGGCACTGCTTTTACGGGAATTGTCAAACAAACTGTCGACAGCCTCTTGGAGCATACGTTTCTCATTACGGAGAATAACTTCAGGAGCCTTTATTTCCATAAGTCTCTTAAGACGGTTGTTACGTATGATTACACGGCGATAGAGGTCGTTGAGGTCAGATGTAGCAAATCTGCCACCGTCCAAAGGAACCAACGGACGGAGTTCAGGAGGAGTGACAGGGATAATCTTCAGAATCATCCACTCAGGTCTGTTTATATCCTTGCTGGCACGGAAAGCCTCCACTACCTGAAGACGTTTCAGAGCTTCCGTCTTGCGTTGCTGCGAAGAATCACTGCTTGCACGGTCGCGCAGGTCGTATGACAGCGAGTCAAGGTCTAAGTTCACGAGCAGGTCATAAATAGCCTCTGCTCCCATCTTGGCAATGAACTTATTAGGATCGTTATTGTCAAGATACTCATTGTCAGCAGGAAGATTGTCGGTTATGTTGATATACTCATCTTCCGTAAGGAAGTCATATTTATGTGAACCGTTTATTTCCTCGCCTTCGGCATCCTTCTTGCCAGCCATTATACCAGGCTGTATTACTACATATTTCTCATAGTAAATCACAGAATCCAATTTTTTTGTAGGGATACCGAGCAAGTAGCCTATTTTATTTGGAAGGGAGCGGAAATACCATATATGAGCAACGGGAACTACAAGTTCTATATGACCTGTACGCTCACGTCTTACCTTTTTCTCCGTAACCTCCACACCGCAACGGTCGCAGACGATACCCTTATATCTGATACGCTTATATTTACCGCAGGCACACTCATAGTCCTTCGTAGGACCGAAAATACGCTCACAGAAAAGACCGTCGCGCTCAGGCTTATAAGTACGGTAGTTTATGGTTTCAGGTTTTGTTACCTCACCATGGGAACTTTCGAGGATTTCCTCCGGTGAAGCAAGACCGATGGTAATCTTCGTAAAATTACTCTTTATCTTTGAATCTTTCTTGAAAGCCATAATTCTTATTTATATTTGTTTTGTAAAGAGTTTCGATGTTAATCAAGAGTTATACTCAAACCAAGTCCACGGAGCTCGTGCAGCAATACATTGAGAGATTCTGGTATACCTGGCGTTGGCATAGGCTCACCCTTGACAATAGCCTCGTAAGCCTTAGATCTTCCGACAACGTCGTCAGACTTTATAGTCAGGATTTCCTGAAGTACGTGACTGGCACCAAATGCCTCCAAAGCCCAAACCTCCATTTCTCCAAAACGCTGACCTCCGAATTGTGCCTTACCGCCAAGCGGCTGTTGCGTGATGAGAGAATACGGACCGATGCTACGGGCATGCATCTTATCCTCAACCATGTGACCGAGTTTCAGGAAGTATGTTATGCCCACAGTTGCCGGCTGGTCGAACTGTTCACCTGTCTCACCATCGTAAAGGCGTGTAGAGCAGAGGCGTGGAAGACCTGCTTTGTCTGTCCACTCCTGCAAGTCCTCTAATTTTGCACCGTCAAAGATAGGAGTAGCGAATTTGACGCCGAGACGTTTTCCGGCAGCACCGAGGATGGCCTCGAAGATCTGACCGAGGTTCATACGTGAAGGCACACCCAATGGGTTGAGAACCAAGTCGACAGGGCGGCCGTCTTCGAGGAACGGCATGTCCTCTTGTCGTACCACTTTAGATACGATACCCTTGTTACCATGACGGCCGGCAAGTTTGTCGCCGACACCGATCTTACGTTTCTTAGCGACATACACCTTAGCCATCTGAAGAATGCCGGAAGGCAGTTCATCACCGATGGTAATAGCGAACTTATGGCGTTTCATTTCAGCGTCAAGCAGTTTGTACTTCTTGATGAAATTCATTATCAACTTCTGGATAAGTTCGTTGGTGTGCTCGTCGTTGGTCCAGTTGTTCGACTGTATACCGTCGTATTCGAGGTTTTTGAGCTGGGTAGTAGTAAATTTGCTCCCCTTAGTGATAATCTCGGCCCCTGTATAATCCTTGATACCCATAGATGTCTTGTCTTTGGTAAGAACAAGGATTTTATCAATGAGAATATCTTTCAGATCATTAATCTTAGCCTCATATTCCTCATCAATCTTAGCGAGAGTAATCTTGTCCTGCTGTTTTGAAGAGCGTGTCTTGACGGCACGAGAGAACAATTTCTTGTCAATAACAGTACCTGTAAGAGAAGGATTTGCCTTCAAGGAAGTATCCTTTACGTCACCGGCCTTGTCACCAAAGATAGCACGGAGAAGTTTTTCCTCTGGTGAAGGGTCGCACTAACCCTTTGGTGAGATTTTACCTTTAAGAATATCACCTGGTTCCACGCTTGCACCGACACGGATAATAACATTATCGTCCAAGTCATTGG
>JAJQAR010000354.1 GCA_021203705.1 Prevotella sp.
GATAACTTTCGCATTGTCAGGGTCGTTGGTTATCATCAGTACACGTGGTTTGCTTCTCGCTTCTTTCAACAGTTTTTTATATGCTGTTATCTTCAGTTTCGCAGACTCGCCAGGAGCAATTTTTGTCTTGTTCAGGCGGACTTTAAGACCTGGAGTGAACATCTGCATCGAACGGATGTCGAGTGTTGTCCTGCCCAGATTTTTTATTGTTATCGTTCCACTCTTATCCGTCTTGTCCCCGAAGCTGCCTAAGTCCAATTCGGCTGATGAGAGGTCTATCGACGGTGCATTTGCCTTCTGCGTCTCTGACATATTGCCGAATCCAGGTATCAATACTGCCGAGACGGATATTTCCTTATTGGCACTTACTTTGTCGCCTGGAAACATACCAAGATATATTGATGATTTCGTCAGTCCATAATCACGCAACTTCAATGAATTGAGTGTTATCGTTGCCACGCCAGAATGTCCTGGGGCAATAGTAGTGGGCGACATTGCTGCTGTGAGATAATTGGGCAGGTGCATCAAAACTGGAGTTACGGTCTTGCCACTGCTGTTATAGATATGCAGCCGTTGTACAGGCATATCACCGTTGTTCACGTCATCAAATTCGATGTCGTTCTTGTCGGTACGTACATCACCGACAGTGAACTCATACTGTCCGGCATAGTCAATAACCTCGTCAACAACCACACCTCGTATCTTTAAATAATATGGAGTGTCGGAGTCGTTGCCGTAAATGGCTATCTCTTTCTCGAAATGTCCGAGTTGACGGGCATCATATTCCACTTCAATAGTGAATTTATCGCCTTTCAGTATTGTGTTTTTCGGGTAGTTGACGGTCGTACAGCCACAATTTGTCCTTACCTTCTCTATAATAAGGTCATTGCCCTTGTTGCTTAAATTGAATTTAGCCACGGCGGGCACCTCATACATTATACTTCCGAAATCATAGACATCCTGCTCTGCGGAAATACGCTGCGCAAAGACATCCATGGAGGATATTGCAAACAAAGCTATTAATATCGTATTTTTTTTCATCTCAATATAAATTATTCTACTTTCACAACTTGTGAACTTGCGATAGCAGAGTATTCGGGAGCGTAGGCACACTGAACGGTACAAGTGCCGGTCTCGTATTGCCCGCTTCTGTCAATATAGAACTCACTTTCTATAATGTGTGTTCCCTTTGTCATATTGTCAAAATAATAGTTTACGGAACAGTCCTTAGGAGTACGATAGTGACCGTTGTGATAGCCGCTTAACTGCTCTACAGGTTCCATGCACGCTGCCCGTTTGTCGGTTACCTGTACGAAATCATAATCACGGTCTGCCTTTATGGTTATGCGTATCGTTACCCTATCGCCAACCTTCAGCATTTCTGCCGGTGAACCGTCACTATTCAGTATTTCACGTGTTACAGTGAAGCCAGATGAGGTATTGGTTATCGCTGCGGTATTCTGTGTGGTCTGTACATAAACTGCACCCCACGAAGTTCCCGTTGATGTCTTGTTTGCCGTGAATGTCCTTGCCTTGTCGGTTGTCATTGTAGTCTTTACATACCCTAATCCTGCTGTTGCTGTTGGCATATCAAGTGTTTTACCGTCAACTGAAAGTGTTGCATCCTCTTGTTCTTCGAGGACAGACAAATTCCCGTTCAGGAATGCGAAGATGGCATTCACGCTGTTTACTGGCGTGTCCCAACTTTGCACTCTCTTTTGTTGCAGCAACCATTGTTTCATTTCTTCAATGGTCTGGGCATAGCCTTCTGGATCTATTAAAGACATTGCCTCTATCGCTGCCACTTGAGTTGGTATCTTGTAATCAAACCAGTTGTATGTGGCAAGTGGAGAGTCGTAATAGCGTCCCATCTCCTCAGTAGCGACGGTGTATTCCTCAAGACTTCTAAGCATGTTTGCCGCATTATTTTTGTTTGCCTGTTGTGCATAGCAGACAGCAAGGAGTGCCATGTCATAGAATTTATGTCCCTCGCCATTTTCCATGTATTTTTCAATCAGATAATCTCCACTTCTTGATACTTCCTCCGACGGTTTTTCACGATTCAAAGCATAACAATATATCAAGTGAAGCACATAATCATAATTTGCGTAATAAGGCGTGCCTTCCTCGTCCATCTTCTTTGCTTTCTCCGCATCCTCAACAATGCGTTTCTCAAGGTATGCCTTCGCCTTGTTCATCATATCTGATGTCGCGCTCTGCTTGCCTGTCATCATATTGAGGCGTGACAGCAGTTCGAGAATTGTAACGGTAATCTGTGGTGAGCCCTTTGGAGAGCCTTGCCACCAATGGAAAGAGCCGTCGTTGTCATCTTGCAACTTGCGCAATTTTGATAATATGTTATTTAGGTTATCACTGAGTGTTGTCTCGTCAAAGAAATTCGCTATCCTCTGCTTTTGGTCGGATTCTCCTACCGCATCGGCAAGCCATGGCGTCTCTTCCAATACAACGGATTTCAGCTCCTGATTCTTCTCCAAACTGCTCATCAAACTCTCCTGACTTTCCTCGTTTTTCCACAAGTCAAACACTTCCTTAATGCGTAGCGACTGTTTGATTATGTAAGAGCCAACGCTGTTGGCGTAGTATGCTGCCGCAAGACTAATAGCATTGTCTTCTTTTGCATCAGCGATATATGGCAGTGCCTGAACCATCAGCCAAGATGGATTGTTGGTGTATTCCACTGTCAGTCTGCCGTTCTTGCTTCCTGAAGGGAATAGTTTAGATATGTCGATTGTCTTAACGCCTGCCTCATGCTGTGTGAATGGGATAGTATTTATAACTGTCTCGGTATTCGGAAGTATCGGCAGATAATGCTGTTCTCCGTCATTAAAATCCTTGCCACTTGCAAAAATCTTGCAGATGAGAAGTGGGTAGTCGCCTTTCGCAGTGTAATCAAACGACATGTTGGTTGTCTGATTGGCATTTACTGTAAAGTTTTTTGTTTGCTCATACACCACTTTCTCGTTCTCTGGGTCAACGAGTTGCATTGTTATTTTACCATCAGCACGTTTCTCCGATGTATTGAAGATTTTTGTGGTGATTGTCGCTTTGTCACCTGTTCTTATAAATCGTGGCATGTTCGGCTGTACCATAACCACTTTTCGAGCCACCGCCTCGGCGGTAAGTTGACCGTGGTTCATGTCCTGGTCGTGGGCGATACCCATGAAACGCCATGACGTAAGACTTTCCGGCAGGGTGAATTTTATGCTTACATTGCCTTTCCCATCAGTTTGCAATGCGGGGTAGAAGAATGCTGTCTCGTTGAGGTTCTCACGGAGCTGGACTTGCGTTGAGGTTGTGGCGGATTGCTCATTCTTATTAACAGAACTTTTTTGTTCAGTTGTCGTCTCACTATTTGTCATAGGCGCATCTTCAACCCCTTCTGCGGTCTCTGCACTGACATTCAAGTTCTTCATGCGTGTCATCTTCAGTGGTGATGCACCGTAATAAGATTGCGTGAGACTGCCTATATCCATGCTGTTGAAAACCAACTTTTCTACGTTGAGCAGTCGTGGCTGTGTAGTGAAATTCATTGTCAGTTTTCCATATACAAGGTTTTTCCATACGGAAGATGGCAATGTTTGTAATATATTGTCGGTGAATGTCCATTTGAATGGCATTATTGCATCGAGGGATGAATCATACAATGTTGCAAGCAGTTGGGCATCGGCAGGTGTCCCATCGGGTTTGGTGATGGTAAGTGTCCACTCCTCATTCTGACCTGGTGTTAGTCGGTCCCTGAATGTTGTCCATTTCAGATTTAATGTCTTGTCGGGCAAGGGGCGTTCTATCTTGAAGTTGTTGGTGTACATTGTGCCGTCCTTCACCCATGCGACATTGAAAAGAAGTCCTGAACCGTACTTTTCGTCATACGTAAGTTGTTGTGTCTTTATTTCATTACTGATGTTGAGTGTTCCACTTTCTATTACCTCATTACCCGACATGGCAGTGTAGAAAACATGTACGTTGGAGTCTGATGAGCCAACCTGCACGTAAACCGGACTGCCGTCACGTGGGAACATGGTATCGGAAAGGTAAAACCAGTCGTGTGTCTCAACGCAAGGCTTGCTGTCGTTTATACCGAAAACGACAAATTCTTTTCGTAATGTGTCACCCTCGCAATATGCCATCAACGTGTGTTTGCCAGACCGTAGGGTAGGGGTGTTCCACTCAATCTCTGTCGGAATATTTGTCCTCGCTGTGAAGGCGTTGAACGAATTGTCGATATAGTATCTTACTGTTCCGTCAATGTCTGCTCCCATGGCGTTTTTGAAAATGAAGGTTACATTTTTCAGACTGTCTCTCAAAGTCTTGCCTGGAATGTCGCAAGAGAAAGCAGTGGGCTTGTTGGCAAGGGTGAGAGCCAACTCTCCGCTGCGTGTCTCACCACCTTGGTCTGTTACATCTGCTGTTGCTGTTATAGTATATATGCGTGTCTTGCGCACCTGCGATTTTACTGTGCTCACTGCATCGCTTCCCTCTGGAAGTATCATCGGCATCTCAATTTGGAAAGCCCCTTCGCTGTCGGTAGTTGCCACTCCACTTGTCAGAATATCGACTGATGACGAGGAAGTGGATGTGGATAATCGCCACCAAAGAGGTTGGGAACGCTTTACTGAATATTTCACTTTCGCTCCTTGTACGGGCACTCCTGAATAGGTAGTGGCATGGGCTGTAACTACTAATGTGTCACCTATCTGATATTTGCTGTTTATCTCTGGAAATTCCACTTGGAATGTGGGGCGTTTGTACTCCTCTACCTTTATATATGTGTTTCCGCTGACACCACGTCCTGCCACTATCGAATATGTGCCGGACAACCCACTTGTTGGCAGCTCAAAATCTGTGGATGCCGTACCGTAGCTGTCGGTGGTCAACGTCTGTTCCTTTACTACCTTGCCGTTGGCGTTTTTCATAGAAAGAGTAAATTCCTTGTCGGCTACCGCCTTGGTGTCGATACCTTTCATATTGTTCAGGAGCACGGCAGCCACATGGACAGTCTGTCCTGGACGGTATATCTTCCTGTCTGTAAACAAATTCAGTACGTTTTTGTCTGTTTTGTTCTCATAGTAACTGAAACTGTTCCATGCGTATGTAAATGGTGCTGCCTTGTCAGTTGCGGTATATGCACGCATACTGCTGATAGCAGAACTGCCAAAACTGTAAACATACTCGCCCTTTTCATCGCAGGTTATAGTCTCCGACTTGCCGGAATTAAGTTTCATATTGACCATTGCTCCCGGAATTGGCTGCCCTGTAATTGCATTCACCACAGCGATACGTGTTTTGCTGTCAGGCAATTGTTGGTGCATGACATACATATCAGTAACATATAAAAGACTTCTTACAGGCTTAGTATTCAGCAAAAGGTTTCTTACTGGTTTGGTGCTGTAGTTGTTTGCTGTTACTTCAACAAGGTAAACGCCTATGGGGAGTGTGCCGAGTTGTATAGAATCTTCGAAAATGCGGTATTCTGGCTGTCCGATATACTGTTTTGTTTGGGTTGTTACAGCAAGGTCGTTGACCATTCTTTTCAGTGTCTTGTAGTCGTTGTCATTATCCGGATTTAGTTCGGTATCACCATCGACAGATAGTCGTGTTACGGAAACTTTTACCTCTTCGATATTCCTCACTTCAAGTTTCAGCATTGCAGGAGTACCAGAGAAATTCACCTTGTTTTCCATTTTTGCTGTCAGGTAAGGACGGGTGAGTTGTTTCAACTCGTTACGCAGGATGTTGGTTGACTTCCAATCTTTCCACTGACTGACTACATAATTGATATATGCTACACGGTTTTCTATGGTTACGCCATTGCATTTGCTCATATAGTTATATCGTTCTATGGCAACATCTCCGCATGCTTTCAGGTCTTTGTAAATATTGATCAGGGAGTCAAGAGCCACGAGATAGCCTGACCGTCCTAATGAATATGGGAAAGAGTAATAATTGTTTGCGTTTCGCTTTTTCAGCAACCACAAAGCGGAGAACATTGCTGCAGGACGGTTGGAGGTAGTATTGTAATAACCGTTCATGGTCTCATAATCCTCTGCCTCCTGTCCTAAAAGACTTAACAGGGCCTTACTGAAATATCTGCTGTTCCTGCCTTTTACAACGAAAGGCTCGTATTTGAGAGCTTTCTTTTTGGCGAGCATCACTGGGTCTGCCATTGCTTTCTTGAAAAATTCCGCAGCCTTGTCTTTGGCATCGCTTGCAAGTGTAGGGTTGTCGGTGTAAATCCTTCCTAATACAGTGTTCAATACCGCAGCCATAGCAGGGTCAGATGATTCGTATTCTACAACATCTTCCTCTAATTTTTCTATTTGAGGTAGCAGAGAGTCGGGTGACACGGTTGAGAGTACGGTAAGCATTTGTGTCTCTGCTTTCAGAAGGTTGCCGTAAGAAGACTCGGATGTTGCCTTGTCGATAATCTGTTGCAGACATTCCATCTGGGTTCTCGGCAAGTCTTTTTCTGCTGCATCTTCTACATTCCTCCACAACTTCTTATAACTGTCGGCTGATATGCTGACAGGTATTGCAAATAGGATAGCAAATAATATAATGACAAATTTTTTCATACTCTCATCGCTTTTATCCTTTATTCTGTTTCGTAAT
>JAJQAR010000267.1 GCA_021203705.1 Prevotella sp.
TTGTAATTGTATGGCGTATTTATATAGGCATAATACTGCTCTGGCTCGCCTATAGTTATATACTCATCTATCGTGCAGGCGCATACAAAACTGCTAATGAACTTCTGCACATTGGCAAGAAGGGACATCGGGGTCAGCTGCTCCCTTTCTTTGTCCATGGTTATCATCAACTGCTGCACCGTGGGCCAGAATATCTTCAACGCATCTTTTTCCTCCGTGATGAACTTCTCCGGCAACACTCTGTTCAACTCTATCAGAATCTGAAGAAAACTTGACGATAGTCCTTCATATTTCTCATGTGATGTGACATATAGACACGGGGGTACAAAATATATCTCGTCGGCACACCAACGGTATTCGTCATACAATATTCTTGCTATCGGCAACGCATTGTCAGGTACAGGACTGTTTTCCTCCAACAACTGGAACTCATATTTAGGCTCGCACAACCCATTGTTGGTGTCTCTCCACTCATCTTTTATTACTATACATAACAAATACCTCACTTCGGTGCCTCTTCCTGGTATCGTAACCCTCGTGTCGAATATATTGGTATAGTTAGTATCGTAACTCACATCTATCAGACTGCCGTCACGAGTCAGTCCAAGACAGTCTATCGACACTACTTCCACAATATCTTTGCTTATATCCAACGACAATCTGAAAGGCCTCAACTTCGGAAACAGCCCCATCCTACCGATAGATCCTAATAATAAGGCGCGACTCACCGTTTCTGACATACACTTATCCGACTGGATGAATATGTCTTCCGTTAGACGCATACCCTTTTTCCATAATATCCTTTTTGTCATATTTCACAGATTCGTGTTATAATTTAGGTAATTGTATATCGTTGTATCTGACAGCCTTAACGCCGCAGCATCTTTGTGAATGTCAAATATCAATAATGTCTCTACCGACAGTAAATAGTCTTGAATAAACTGACGGTATTCTTCCATATCCTCTATGAATTTCGGAAATTTCTCATCACATTCATCCTGCCAATAACATAGTCTGTATGTCAGCGTCTGCTCGTTATACCTGTTTCCTGCATATACATCTCCAACTATCGCGCCCTCTCTGTCTTCGTACCGAGGTTCATCATCAGAAAATTCTATTTCTTCTCTTTTTATTTCTATCCTGATACCCTCATCCATCAACACTTTCCTTAGTAACAATGTCAACAGTGTCCTGTCTCCCCTGATCTTCTTGCACGATGGCAGATATGGGATAGTTTTCCTGATGAAACGATTACTCTTTTGCTCTGCCGTTACTCTGTCGCTTAGTATGTCTTGCAATACCTTGTCCTCTACGACATACTGATCTAATGTTTTTCTTATCTCAAGACGCAATTGCAAAAGCAGTATGTCAAATGGTGCAAAATACCTGTAGGCATCCTCCTTCTCCTTCTCTTGCCTTGCATATTCTTCCGCAAATCTCTCCTTTATCTCTACAGGCGGGAGATTGTCAAAACGGTCATTGGAATGGAACATGTATTCGGGCAACAGGTTGTATATACTATTCCTGCATAGGTGCAACAGGTTCTTGTCTGTTTCTATTCCTAATATGTCCTTGTATACATTGCGCTTGTGCAACCCGTTGAACTTAACATGAATGCATCTTCCTTCATAATAGTTCAATAGTATCTCCGCATTTATGTCCTGTGGTAATCCTTCTGCCATGTCGCTGTCTTTACAATCCGTAATACTCTCTATCGCCACTCAACTCTACATAATATACTCCCTTTTCAGTTGACACCTGGATTATGTCAAAAAGGGGTATACCTATTTCTTCTAATGTCATCTCCTTATATGGAAATGTCTCGTCTATGTTCTCGTAGAAAATCTTGTGAAAAAGTGTCCGGTAATTCAACTTTCGCATTTCCTCGTTGCTTGTTATCACCGCATCGAGCTTTGACTCCGGAATTCTCAATTCAAACTCTTTCTCTGGCCTGTCTGATATTATCTTCTCTATGAACTTGTTGTTCCGCATGTTTATCTCGACGGTCTTGACATTGAGGATTTTCTCCAAAAGTGATATAGCTTCGCCTACCTTTACTTTCGCTGACATATCTTCGCTTTTCACTATGTCCTCCCATATCTCATGAGCCGGACATGTCTTCTTCCATGTGGCATATTTATATTCACTCACTGTGTTAGTCATTCCTTCATATCTCCATATCTTGCCCTGCAACGTCTTGAATGGTGTCGGCTCACCTTCCGTGATATGTATCACCTTCATCGCCTCTTGCACTTCCATCGCTCCTATTATCGATGCACTGATTGGAGTTGTGGCTACACGACCAACGGAGGCTTGCGACCTCACCACATCTGCACAGCCTGTACGCAGCATGATACTGTTGAACTCGTCACGGGAAAGATTACACTCATAGCAGTTTATGCCAGGACTATATACTTTTATTACACCTGTAAGGTTCTCTATACTTCCGTCTATCCATGTCTTTCCCGCACGGAACGACAATCTGTTCAGTTGATAACGGGCTATCCTGCTATCTAAACAGCCTATTACAACATCTACCGACTTGTACAGACCCAATCCAACTTCTGAAAAAAGATTTCCTACTATCGGTATTACCTTTATTTGTGGATTTATCTCCATTGCACGCCTCGCCACTACTTCCGCCTTATATGAGTGATTATATGCGTCTTCTTCACGGAACAATACCGATCTCGTCAGATTCGTTATCTCTATCCTGTCAAAATCACATACGTATATCGTTCCTATACCGAATAACGCAAGGTTTTTCACCACTTCATTTCCTAAAGCTCCTGCTCCTGCCACAAGCACTTTCGCTTTTCTCACCTTTTCTTGCTTGAACCACGAAAGCAACGTGAATACCCCTTCTCCCCACTCATATTCCTTTTTTGTCCGCATTTTATCTCTCTTGAAATATTTCTTATTTTGCGACGTAACGAGCATTGTTTCCTATTTGAAAATCCTGCTGATTTTCATCAGTCTGCTTCCACATATTGGAACACCGTATCTCCTATCTTGAATGTATCATTATTGCAAAGCACACTTGGACGTCCCATCGGCAACTCTGCACGGGTGTTGTATATCACTCCAGTCGCCAATGGTTTTATCATTGGCAACTGTTTTTCATGGTCTATATACAATTGGGCATGTTCTTTGGCTACCTTGTTGCTTTTCTCCCAATTCATCTGTATCTCACAGTCTCCCGTCATTCCTATAGATACTTTGTTGCCTCCACCCGTCGCATTCATCCACTTGTGTATTGGTATCTTCAGTCCTGACTTTACTCCATTCTTTATCACTAAGAAATATTTCTCTGCTAACATCCTCACTGTTACCAATGATGCTCCAAGACCGCCTCCGTATATCACAAAGTCAAGCAGCATGTTCATCCATGGCCAACTGTTGCTTGCCAGACTCGAAAAATACAACACGATGAAACCTATCACTGCGGAACATCCACCGCCTATTAGCGCACTCTTCAATGGAATGGACGACTTGATAGTCAGAGAAAGCGATACGCATACTGAAAACAGTAAATAACCAGGAAATGAACAATACCATGGGATATAACTTGTGTGGATTATACTCAGTAATGAGCATAAGATGTCTGCTCCTATCGTAAACGCAAACAATCCTATCACTCCAGTAAGTATTGATAGCCCCAATATCTTCAACATTATCAACAGGTTTTTCTTCCGGTATTCATCATTATATCTGAATATCAGCGAGAGGAAAAAACCTAACAGTAATCCTATCGTCATGAAGGCTGATGTCTTGCCGATACACTCAAGACTTAAGTTTGGCATATTTTCCGCAGGCGTATAAAACATTCCCACTATTCTTTGCGAAGCCATATCGAAACAGCCTCTTCCAGCTAACTCAAACAATATCCAACTCACAAACCCAGCACATACACCTGCTATCGTCTGATGACAGTCCTTCAACGACTTCATCGTGAACAGCTCTTTCCACTCTATGTGCTCCTGTATTCCTGTATTGCAGTTCTGACCGTATTCTGCACATTTGTAACCGTTCTGCTTCCAACAATGCACATGTATGTAATGTTTGCATTTCACCACTATACTCTGACCTTCCTGGATAGGCTGCTTACAATAATGACATACCCTGCTCGATATATTCTCTTCCGGTACATATTTCTTATAATATTTCGCTTCAAACGACTTTGACCTCACAAACGGGATTATTATTTTCAGTATTATGAATATTACAACTATCGTCAGCAACGTTACCAACAGGGCAACGATGTATTTCATTGCTGTATCCGACCCAGTAATTGTATGCTCAGGCCACGGCCTTTCGGCTGATCCGATTGATAATACACTCTCTCCTACTGCATCACCTTTCCATTCTGCCCTGAACTCTGTCTTGCCAAAAAATATCTTCGATGGCGCAACCTTATATGAGAACGAATAATCATACATCTGATCGTTTACAACTTCCTGGAAATCATGCAACACTTTATTCATGTCGTTTGCTGGCTTATAGTCGCCCTTACGACCTTCTATATGGGGGTCGCATATCGCCATCAACACGTTTTCTATCTCTGCATCCTTCCCCTCCTCAGTATAATAAAACGCATATACCGTCGGCACTATGTGTGCTCTGTCCTGCTGGTAATCGTTCACCTCAAGAAAGCCGATGTTGTTTTCGAATGATGGACTCTTATTGCCTTCCGTGAACACAAACAGTATGTTCTTTTCTGTGTTCTCCAACGCACGCTCTGCGATATCTTTATTCCTCGTATATAAGGACTCCCCTATAATCTCTTGCTCTAACTCTGACTTCGACTTACTAAATTCCAAAAGCTTGGCATACAGACTCCCGTATAGATATTTATGTTCTGATGTCTTCGAGAATTCCTTCTCAAAAGTCCGCAGGTTTTCTTTCGTCACTACACGGCTCGACGATACCTCATCTCCAAAAAACGACAGATATACACTGCCTTCCTGTGCACTTCCCACCAAACGGGATATCGCCTTGTATATTTTTATCTTACCCTGAGCCGGTATACTCAAGTCTACAAGTATCGAAAAGGTGTACTCTCCCGGTATCCTCTGACCTGTGTTCACATGGCGTATCTCACTGATACTGTTGGGTATAAGGTCTGTCCCTTCTTTTACCACTAAGTAATTCTTTAACACTTCCGTAGGGATATCGGCTATTCTCTTGCCGTCTGCCCCAATGATATTGAAGCACAAGGTCAATGTGTCGCAACCCGCACCATACTCGTATTTCTTATCACAGAAGTCTACCGTCTTTAGGTTTTGTCCGATTAAAGGCAACAAGGTCGCCAATATCAAAACAAATACGGATAACTTTCGAATTATCGTTTTCTTCTTGTCCATATCTTAAGGTCTTCTAATTTCTTCTCTCCATAACATTTTTCTTCTACTGATATTTGATTCTCCTCTATTGGTATCGATATCAGCATGCCATCCGAGGTGGAATAGAATAGTACGAATCGTATGTCTTGGATGTCGTTGCCTATCGCCTTCCTGATTGTCGGTATGCTACAATGTGTTCCTATAATGAACCTGCCAAGAAGTTCGTTGTCGGGCACTTCTATCAAGGTTGACACCGTATTTACTATATATTCGGTCTTGCCGTTTTGCCTGCATGCATATCCGTGCACACAGGCCGTCGTATCTTGGTTGTTCTCCGTAGCTATTTGACAGATGTCTATTATCGCACCATTGGATAGTTCCACTCCATAATGACTGTCCTTTCTTACTTCTGAGTTCTGCATCACATTATAATAGTCTTCTGCCTTATATGTGCTCCTTTCACTCTCCACAGCCCATTTATAAAGTTCTTCCAACGAATACATCTTACGCAAATCGGTCTTCGAGTTTAACGTCTGGTCTTTTTTGTATGTGAATATTCCCATCTCCTGCTCTGGTGTCAGTATGTCTATCACTATGGCTATCAGGAACTTTGGATGCGTCGGATTCTTTAACTGCTCCTGAACACTACTGTCTGCATTACTTAAAAACACTCCAAGACCTGGATGGGAATGTACCCAGCATGTCATGTCATACTGCAAATTCGTCTCCCTACGCAACCGTCTCAGTCGGTCGGCTACCTTTAACTTAATCTTGCCTCCGAAATTTAGCTCATATTCCCTGAATACTGCATCATCTCCCGGCTTAACTATCTCCTCAAGAGATACATAGTATTCATCGTTCTCCTCATCTCTCACCCAACGCCCAAGTACCATACAACCGTCTTCCTTCGGATTGTCTGGCTGACGAAGGTCTTCTGCATACATATTGTATATGCCCTTTATACAGGTGTTCTTGAAATATATCCTCCGCACTGCGGAATCTTCACAAAAATCTGCACTGTTTATCTGTAAATATGCGCTGTTGTGATGCACATCTTCCAAACTTTGCTTCTTCAGTATTGATGTCGTCTTTCGCCTCACTATTATGTCGGCTTTCGCATTCTGCACAGACTTCTTATCTGATAATAACGATGCCCCTTTCTTTTTACTATGCTTCCTCACTTTCTTCACTATCAGTATTATCACCATAATAAGCAATATTACTACAATGATATTCACTGCTATTGATGT
>JAJQAR010000209.1 GCA_021203705.1 Prevotella sp.
GACACAGTATGCCAACAAATTCGGCAGAAAGCCAAAGATTTACGACATCGTAATCTCTGACGGCTCACGCAAACTTTGCTAAGACATTTTTCATAAGTTTAGACTTAAGAAATAAAAGGTGTGCCAACAATGATATGATTTTATTAAAATCGTATTGTTTTGGCACACAATCATTAACCTGTTTTCGCCACCTAATTTACAAATCGGCACTATAGGTTATTTGTGATGAGGATTTTTGAATGAATTTGGGAGACGCATTAGCAAAAACAGGAAGAAAAAAAAGGAAAAAACCAGTTTGGTTTCTTCCCTTTTTTGATTTATAACATATAAATCTTACTCAACCTTATTCTGCTAAGAATTTCTTGTTGAATGTGTCTGTACCAGAGGTGGCTTTAATTATGTAAACACCCTTCGGCATCTGAGGCAACTCAACTGTCTGCGTGCCGTTGATAGTAAGACTCTCGCTCCACTGCTCACGCCCACTGATGTCGTAAATACCGATTTTTGTGGCATGACTGCCGTCGCTGTTTATCTCAAGAGAGTTCTCATCGAACATCCTAATCCAACCACCATTTACAGAATAGATATTTTTGATACCTGTGGCTGCGGCGTAAGATTCGATATAGTCAGGCAGGTAATAACCAAGATGAGCAGGCTGGTTGTAAGCAACATTCTGCCAAGCCACACCCATACGATATGTATGGTCGTGCATAAGTGTCGGCACACGATAGCTTGTTGGATAAGTGGAAGTGGAAATCAACAGCGTACAAGAGTCGGTTTCCGAATCAATGCACCAAGTGATTATTTCCTCACGCCAGTCACCAAAGATGTCGGCAATAAGGTTAGGTGTCGCCTTGGTGGTATTGCAGGTCTGTGCTTTGTAATGTCTCAATGCCCAACCGTTTGCTAACAAAGTTGTTACTGAAGAACCGTTGTATTTTGTTATCGCAGGTTGGCAATCATCTGTACTTGAGTCATAACTTCCATCAAACAGTTCATCGTATGCATCACCATCCCAATACAGTCTGAAACACTGTGACTGTGACTTTGTTGACAATACCGAGCCATCAACACAACTTCTCACATTTCTATCGTTGGATGACCAGAACTCGAAACCACGTGAGAGGCTGTCCACATCGGCTGCCATACCACGACCGTTATCACCGCTTCCCTTCTCAAACAAGATTACCTCACCAGTAGCAGCATCGTGTATATCAAAACCGTATGAAGGATGTTTCTCCTCATGTACCTGGAACACCTCCAGACCTGGACGATCAGGGCACAAGTCGCTCAAGTGCATTGCATCACCATGACCATAGCCGACGGCATACAGAAGATTACCATCGTTGTTGATTGCGCAAGAACCATATATTATCTCATCGCAGCCATCACCGTCAACATCAGCCACTGAAAGGTTGTGGTTTCCATTGCCGTATGCCGTGTAACTGTAACCGGTATTTCCTTTATTGCTTGAATATTTCGTTGTTGTGGATTTGCCATTGGCATCTGTAACTGTAACTTCTGAAGTTGACGTTGAAGCGTGCAACCACTTAGTAGAGAGTTTCTCACCATCAAAGTCAACTGCCCAAAGATAAGCACGAGTATAATAACCACGACACAGAACAGCACTCGGATTTTTGTCAGGACCATCAAGATAAGCCACGCAAGCAAGAAAACGGTCACCACGGCCACCATAACTGTCCCCCCAACTACTGCTATAAGAAGCCGAGCCACCTACACCAAATCCACGGTTAGGATTGTAATAAACGGTATTGATAGCTTCACCTGTCTCTCCGTTGAATACAGTAAGGAACTCAGGACCACCTAAAACATATCCATTTGAATTTCTGTATGTATTCTGAGCAGTATCGTTACTATTATCCGTATTATTTTTTATTTCATCATCACCAACCTCACTTACATAATTACCTTTGGAGTCAGCCGAGTTAGGAGCAGTCTTCATTATCACTTCTGCCTTGCCATCCCCGTCAAAGTCGTATGCAAGAATCTGGGTATAGTGTGCACCAGCACGTATCGCATAACCCATATTGATTTTCCACATACATTTGCCAGTGCTGATTTTATATGCTTCAACCAAAACACGGGCAGTTTTTCCTGACTGTGAGTTGTCTTTCGAGTTGGTAGGATCCCACTTAACTATCAACTCATACTCACCGTCACCGTCAAGGTCGGCAACAGCGATATCATTCGGGATGTATTTGTATGAATCACCACCTTTATGGTAATCAATTTTAAATTTCAGAATATCATCATCAATAGTCAAAGCATCGGAAGTCTCAATCACCTCTCCATTGACCACTGTCTCAACCTGATACTGGTGCATTTCATCAACCACATCTTCATCATCATAACAAGTAACGTTGCCGATGTTCTCCGCAATTCTCTCGCCATCACGCAGCACATTGAACACTACATCAGGGTCATCAGTACCCAACAGACGCCAACTGATGAAATTACCCTTATATTTGCCACCTGAAGACACCTTAACGGCAACGACGCCACGGTCAAGTTTTTCCATCTGGCTTTCAGGCGTTACCTGTGCCTGTATTCCACAAACAGACAGGAAGAGGAATGCTGCCAACAAAGCCACCTTTCGAGTAAAATTTTTCATATTAATTTTGTTTTAGAATTAGTTTCAAGACTATAATATGCGCAAAAATACATATTATAATCAAAAACGAAAATAAATAAGTGTTAAAATATGAAAAGATGAATGCCTTATTTTAGCATTTTCTCTATTTCCGCATTTATGTCTTTTATCTGCTCATCCCTCATCTGCACCTCATTATTCTTGTTAATCAAGAAGAATGTAGGTATTTTCTGAACGTTGTAAGCTGCGATATTTGAGGAGTTTATGCCCTGCGGGTCTCTTACGCAAACCCATGGCAATGCCGCCGTCTGTGTTTTCCAGAAATGCTCATCGGTGTCAAGAGAGATCTGGTATATCTCGAAGCCCTGCGAGTGATATTTATTATAAATGTCACGCATCTGCATTATACGCTTAGGAGAATCGCTTGAACCGAATACATGGAAGTCGAGCATCACCACCTTGCCTTTAAGGTCAGTCAGGCTACGGATGTTTCCCTTATTGTCCTCCAATGCTATGTCAATCAGGCTCGCCACGCTAATCTTATCAGCCTCAATCTGCTGCGTCATGCGCTTGTTGCGCAATATACGCACATTTTTCATTCCTTCAATCGCAATATTGTGCAGGTTTTGACCTCTAACGGCATCAGGGTGATAAGCGTCCCAACTGGTGGCGACAGCACCATAAACCTTTACATCACCCTCATTCTGCATAGGGTTGAATATCAATGTGTTACCGATAGTCTGGAACAGAGCGAAATAGGATGATGAGCGCATCGGGGCTTTATATATGTAATTGTTCCTAACATCCTCCTTGTAACGTTCAATGGTACTCTCGATACTGTCGATTGTGGCATTGTAATTGAGGGTGTTGTCCCTCTGTATGGCGATAATACGCGACTGCAATTCAATCTGCTTCAAGGTGAGTTCCCTGATGATGTTACATTCCTCAGAGCCTTCAATAGTATAACCAGTAGCCATTGTGGGCAACGCCGCCTTTACCGTTACCGTCTCGGTAGAATCAATGCTGATATTGATAATCTGACGGTCAATCCTCAAACGGTAGAAGTCGGGGGCTTCGGGCGCCTTGCCACTGAAACTGAAATCACCACCGGCACTGAGTTTCACGGAATCCACCTTCACAGGACCGTCAAGACTCATGTTCTCAAGATACAACACCGAGTCTTTCGCCTCCGTTATATTACCCTTCACATGAAACTTATTATTATCACATGAGCAAAGCATGGACACTGCAAGCAGTGCCACGGCACAGTATGTGAAAAACGTCTTTCTCATCGTATTTTTATTTGTTTACGTCAATTCCTAAGTTTGCTTGCAAAGATAATGCAACTGAAATTAATTACAAAACGTCATAAAACTTTTTTAAACATTCACACTCGTTAAACCTGCATATTTATATTTTTTACCACAATTTATGTCTATGATAAATTTTTAATATGCCGTTTCAAGCATAAAAACCGCTAAAAAGAGTTATATTTGTGTCGTTTTTCAAAGAATGCCCCAATGCGAATGTTCCCATTACTTCTCCTGCCGTTTATCGGTCTTGCCTACACACTATGGCATATCTGGTGTGTGTTGCCCATAGAGAACATCTGGCGCGGAATAATTGTATTTCTGTGCGCACTGATGTTCCTCTCTATCTTCCTCGTTCTCTCACGCACGATAGACCGTATGCCCATGACAGTCGCCACGACAATATACAATGTCGGCTGCTCTGCTCTTTTCGTCATGCTATATGCCGTGATGGTTTTCGCCCTGCTCGACATTGCAAGAATAGTTCACATTATCCCAAAGTCATTTCTGTATGGCAATGGTTATACGGCAATAGGCATCACTGTGTTGATAGCGGTAATTTTCATCTGCGGGAACATACATTATTACAATAAGAAAAGGCAGACTTTGGAATTATACACTGAAAAACCTCTCGAAAAGGATGTCAGGATGGTGATGATAAGCGACCTTCATTTAGGGTATCACAACCGCCGCAAAGAATTAGCACGGTGGGTGGATTTGATAAACAGTGAGCATCCTGACATCATACTTATCGCCGGCGACATAATCGACCGTGGCGTGCGGCCATTGCTTGTAGAGGACATGGCGGTAGAACTGCGCCGCCTTGATGCGCCTGTCTATGCCTGTCCTGGCAACCATGAATACTACACTGGCATTAAGGAGGCGGAGAAATTCTTCAATGCCGC
Organism: Prevotella sp.; assembly: GCA_021203705.1. Taxonomy (GTDB): domain Bacteria; phylum Bacteroidota; class Bacteroidia; order Bacteroidales; family Bacteroidaceae; genus Prevotella. Next base: position 4,827 of record JAJQAR010000209.1, read on the forward strand.
CGGCATAACATTGCTGCGCGACAGTGTGGCAGAAGCAAGTGGGATATGTATCATCGGGCGTGATGACCGCACGAACAGTCACCGCAAGAGCATCGGGCAAATAATGAGTATGACTGACAAGGACAGATATACGATTGTGCTTGACCATCAGCCATTCAACCTTGAACAGATTGAATCGGCTGGTGTGGATTTCCAGTTCAGCGGGCATACCCACCACGGACAAGTATTCCCCATATCATCAATAACCGACCTTATTTATGAGAACGCATACGGCAAGTCACAAAGAGGAAACACCCTTTTCTATGTCAGTTCAGGACTTGGCATCTGGGGAGGCAAGTACCGCATAGGCACGTGTTCGGAATATGTCGTAACCACGTTGAAAAACAGATAGAAATAAAAATCCATGCCTTGCGACATGGATTTTTTGTTTATAGATACCACTTAGAGTACTCAACATAATGCTTGGCGAAACTCTCCGCCTGACCAGGGGCTGTCTTTTTGAGAAATTTCGCCGGCACGCCACCCCATATCTCGTGAGGACCAATCTTAGTGCCCTGCAATACCAAAGCCCCAGCAGCCACAATCGCACCCTCTCCTATATCCGCATTGTCAAGCACTGTCGCCCCCATGCCGATAAGTGCGCCACGACGTATTGTGCAGGCATGCACAGTTGCATTATGCCCTATCGTGACATCATCCTCAATCTCCACCGGACCTATGGTGTTCGTTACATGAACGCAAGAGCCATCCTGAATGTTCACCCTGTTTCCGATATGTATGTGGGCAACGTCACCCCTTACAACAGTGTTGAACCATATAGAACATTCGTCACCCATTACAACCTCACCCACTATCGTGGCGTTCTCGCTGAAATAACAGTCCTTGCCCCATTTAGGAGTAAGTCCGTTTACTGATTTTATAAGTGCCATATCTTAATTTTCTTTATAAACGGTGCAAAAGTAAGGCAAAAATCAAAATTTTCAGTATAAAAGGACAATTTCAAAAGATTTTTTGTGTTTTTTAATTAATTGGTGTAATTTTGTGCGGTAAATGAAAAACCGACTTAGAAATCATTTTTATCACTTATCAAAGCGAGACTATAAATAATCAAAATAACATGAGTAAAGTAATAGTAAACAATTATGAGGAATTTGCCGCCCTTCTCGGCAAGAACATAGGTGTTTCAGAATATGTGGAAATACCACAGCAACGCATCAATGAGTTTGCCGATGCGACACTCGACCACCAGTGGATACATGTTGACACTGAGCGAGCAAAAACGGAAAGTCCGTTTAAGACAACCATAGTGCACGGCTATCTCACTCTTTCAATGCTACCACACCTCTGGCAAGAGCTTATTCAGGTAAACAATCTGAAGATGATGGTAAACTACGGCATGGACAATATGAGATTCGGACAGGCTGTGAAATCGGGAGAGTCTATCCGCCTCGTGGCTGACCTCTATAATATCCAGAACCTTAGAGGCACGGTGAAAGTGGAGGTAAAATTCAATATCGAAATAAAGGGCTCACCGAAGAAGGCTCTTAGCGGCATCGCCACGTTCCTTTACTATTTCAATGACTAAGGGGATTTTCCACCGCCATCATCATTCTATAAAAGATAATAAAATGAGAAAACTGTTTGTTTATTTGTGCCTGATAACATTGTTTGTTGGTTTCTCTGCCTGCAAAACTTCCAAAACGACAACATCATCTTCTGTTTCGGAAACAGACTTAAAC
>JAJQAR010000168.1 GCA_021203705.1 Prevotella sp.
GAATAGAAGGCGAAGGAGGCGAGGGGGACGGCCTCAATAAATTGGGCCCCTACATTGGAGATGGGAGTGCAGAGTGAAGAATGAAAAGTTGCCTACGGAGGGGGGGGGGAGAATTACGCCTTTGGCGTGAAGTTCCTCACGCTCAACAATGCTCAAGCGAGCTTGGCATTGCTCTCGCTTAATCGGAACTTTGAAAAATGAAGAATGTAAATGAAAATGGGAAGAACCTCACTTTTTCAACAATTGTCAAAGTTTTCAGAGCAATGGATATACATGCAAATCTTGAAATCGGAGATCTTAGAAAAGTCGCATTGTGGTAGGGGTTATCCGAACAAAGAGCGGAGGGCGTCCTCGACTTTGCGGACGGGGATTAGTTCAATATTGTATTTTTTGTGAGAAATACCCTGCAAGTTGCTTTTGGGGATGATGATATGCGAGAAACCGAGTTTTTCGGCTTCGGCAATACGCTGTTCTATGCGGCTTATGGGGCGCACCTCACCGCTGAGCCCCACTTCGCCAGCCATGCACCAGCCACTTTCGATAGCCGTATCGACGTTGCTTGAGAGGACGGCGGCGATGACGCTAAGATCCATGGCAAGGTCGGTTACACGCAAACCACCGGCGATATTGATGAACACATCTTTCTGCATCAGTTTGAAACCCACCCTTTTTTCAAGGACTGCGAGGAGCATATTGAGGCGACGCTGGTCGAAGCCAGTGGCACTACGTTGAGGCGTGCCGTATGCCGCCGATGAGACGAGAGCCTGAGTCTCGACGAGGAACGGGCGTATGCCTTCGACAGCCGAGGAGATAGCCACGCCACTGAGACCGTTGTGCTCCTGCGTAAGAAGCAGTTCAGAAGGATTATCCACCTGTCGTAGGCCATCTTGTCGCATTTCATAGATGCCCAACTCAGATGTGCTGCCGAAGCGGTTTTTTATGGAACGGAGAATACGGTACATATAATGCTGGTCGCCCTCAAACTGTATTACAGTGTCAACGATATGCTCAAGGATCTTCGGTCCTGCGAGAGTACCCTCCTTATTGATATGACCGATAAGGATTACTGGTACGCCACTCGACTTAGCGAAACGGAGCAAAGCCGATGCACACTCACGTACCTGAGTAACACTGCCAGGCGAACTGTCAACAGTTTCTGTGCTGATAGTCTGGATAGAGTCGATAACGATAAGTTCAGGAGCAGTCTCCTTTATGAATTTGAATATATTTTCGAGTGAAGTATCACAGAAGATAAGGCAGTTATCACAGTCGGAGTAGCCGATACGTTCCGCCCGCATTTTTAGTTGTCTGGCACTCTCCTCACCGCTTACGTAGAGGATTTTGAGTTCCGTCATTTTGAGGATAGTCTGTAAAGTGAGGGTACTCTTTCCGATACCAGGTTCACCGCCGAGCAGGACGATAGAGCCCTTGACAAGACCACCGCCGAGGACACGGTTGAGTTCAGTGTCGTGCATATCGATACGCGGCTCCTCCTTTACCGAGATGTCACGGAGCGGCAAAGGACGGTTCTTGTCGGAGAGGGCAGTCTTTCTTACCGAAGCCGCAGCCGAGGCAGCCGCATTCTGTCCAGAGTCGGAAGCCACGCGGATTTCCTTGAAAGTGTTCCACAGTCCACAGTTTGGGCATTTCCCTATCCATTTGGAAGAGTCGTACCCACAGTTAGAGCATACGTAAGCAATCTTGTCCTTTGCCATAATATAGAGATAAACCGAACAAACATACAAAAGTAGGTATAATTTTTTGAGATACAAAATAAATCACTAACTTTGCAGCGACAATAAAATGTAACAGATCTATTAGACAAGACGGAAGGGCGACTCCTGTTGACAATGCAGGGCTGCCCTTTTTAGATAAAAGCAAAGATGAAAGTCAGGTATCTCATATTTCTTTTGATAGTTATCAGCGCAATAGCCAGTTGCAGGCCCTCGTATGACGAGGTGAAGAAGCGTCAGAAGGCAGAGAAGGCACGATTGCAGAAAGAGGAAGCCATGGCGTTAAAGGTAGGCGTTGTGCCCACCTTAGACTGTCTGCCGATGTATTTAGCGAGGGAAGCCGAAATGATAGATACCTCAAAAGCCGACATCAGGGTTAAGGAATACCAATCGAATATCGACTGCGATGCCGCCCTGATAAAAGGCAAATTAGAAGGCATCTTCACTGACATCGTGAGAGGGCAGTACATGAAAACGAGAGGTACGGAAGTGGAATACGTTGCAGCCACCAACTCATATTGGCAACTGATAAGCAACAGGAAAGCGAGGATAAAACAGATAAAGCAGTTGAGTGACAAGATGGTGGCGATGGCACGTTTCTCAGCCACTGATTTGTTGGCGGACTATGCCGTTGACAGTGTGAAGTTGGATGCCGAGAAAGTGTTCAAGATACAGATCAACGATGTGAAGTTGCGTTGGCGGATGATGCACAACAACGAGATGGATGCGATATTCGCCACGGAGCCGCAAGCAACAGTAGCGAGGATAGACAAAAATCCCGTATTGATGGACAGCAGAGACAAGAACATGCAGTTTGGTGTGGTGGCGTTCCGAAGTGATGCGATGAAAGACAAGCGGAGAAAGAAGCAAATAGACGAGTTTGTGAAAGTATATAATGCCGCCTGCGACTCGATAAACAAGAACGGTGTGCAGCACTACGGAGAGATACTGAGGAAATATTACGACCTTGACGAAAAGACAATCTCTTCATTGCCGAAGATGAAATTCAGTCATGCCGCCGCACCGCGCCAGGAAGACATCGACACCGCTGACAAATGGTTAAAGAAACAGTAGAGTATGGAAAATAAGGATAAGGAACAGTTTGAGGATATATTAGACAGTCTCAGCGACCATGCGTTGGGATTAAGTCTCCGTCAGGTGCGGTCATTCGTGAACGAGCATCCGAACATGATATCCAGTGCAGACCTTGAGGACATAGAACACGACTATGCGCTGATGCTTGGATACATGAGGCGTGGATATATTGATCCGCAGAGGGAGAGCGTGTATGAAAATCTCGTGAACAGGCTGTATAATTTCGTGAGCAACCTGAACATGGCATACAAGATACGCAATGAGGCATTTTTTATGGAGGCGGCACGGAAGTCAGCCAACCATACATTCACGCATGAGAGAGTAAGGAGTGAGCTTGAGAATTTCGTTACCGACCAGGCGATGCTCAGTCTTGATCCAGAAGAAGAGCGTGCAGCAAAGAGCAAGAAGATATACGAGGGTCACAACCGTTTCATGCAGACATTGTTCTGCAGTATAATAGTATCAAGTCAGTGGAGCGAGGGCGACAGTGATTTTTACGAGGAGCTGCTGTTGTCGCCATTAGTTGACACGATAGACATACAACTGATAATCAGTGCGTTGACATTGGCAGTGATGAACAACATGGACATTAACAAGTTCAGCGTGTTAATCAACGTGTACCGCAAGGCAGACAATGAGAAGATACGTCAGAAGGCGTTGATAGGTTGGGTGTTCTCGTTGTCAGCAGATATGAGGATACACGAGAAGTTCGAGAAATTAGTGTTGGCGACCGTGAAAGACCCGAAAGTGGTGAAAGAATTAGTAGAGTTGCAGAAACAGATAATATTCTGCACGAACACCGAGGAGGACACAGAAAAGATACAGAAGGATATCATTCCCGACCTTATAAAGCACAACAACCTGAAAATAACACGTAATGAGATAAGCGAGAAAGAAGAAGATCCGATGCAGGACGTGTTTGATCCTGGGGCAGACGAGAGAGAGATGGAAAAGGTGGAGGAGGGCTTCCAGAAGATGGTGAACATGCAGAAGGAAGGCACGGACATCTATTTCGGCGGTTTCTCGCAGATGAAGCGGTTCCCGTTTTTCTATAACCTTGCCAACTGGTTCTGTCCGTTCTATCCAGAACATCCAGAGATATCCAGTGCGATGGAGAAGCTGGCAGGGACGACATTGGTAGAGAACATCCTTGAGAGTGGGCCGTTCTGCGACAGCGACAAATACTCGTTCACCCTTGCGATATCCTCGATAATCAGTCATTTGCCGAAGGACATGCGTGAGATGCTCAACTCTACGGAGGCGTTAGGCGTTACGGTAGGGCCGGAGGAGCAAGCCAGTGCGACATACATCCGTAGAATGATATTGCAGGACATGTACCGTTTCTTCCGCTTATACAGTCATCACAAAGACCTTGAAGACCCGTTCAATGTATCGAATTTCATGTTCATTACGGATATAATATTCGAGGACACCGAAGTGTATAAGACATTGCCGGAGCTGTGCGCTTTCGCTTTCAAGCACAAGAACAAGGACGCATTGGCAATATTGATGACAAAGTATTATGATGAGAACGACCCGAAGAACCTGTATCTGCACGGCTATTATGAGTTGAACTACAATAAAGAGCCATATTCTGCGCTGAGGTATCTGAGCATGCTCAACGACATGGAGCCAGAGAACAAGAAAGCCTTGTCGCTGTTGGCGCGAGCCTATTTCGAGTGTGGAGAATATGAGGATGCGGCAGAGTGTTATGAGGAATTGTATGAGGATGACCAGGAAAACAATTCATTGGCATTGAATTACTGTGTTGCGATGGCAAAGGCGGGTATGTATGATGATGCGATAAACCTGATATACAAGCTCAATTTGGATATGCCAGATTCGGTCAACGTAATGCGAGTGTTGGCATGGACGTTAATGGGGCTTAACCGTTTGGAGCAAGCGGAAAAGGAATATTTACGACTGCTGAACAGTGATGAGGTGGAGGTAGGCGACTGGCTGAATGCCGGTTACAGCGCATGGTTTTTGGGGAACATAAACGATGCTGTGGAGCGTTTCAAGCAGTTTATGGCGTTGAGCAAAGAGCACGGCATCACAAAAGAGGATGACAGTATCACGGATGATATCCTCGATGACTTTGACTTTATCGCCGAGCATGGTATCAGCAGTACGGATGTGCAACTGATGATAGACTTGGTTGACAGTGAATAGTTTTCGGAGAAAACTATTCAAAAGAAAAATAAAAAAGGGCTTTGCTTTTGCAAGTTCAGCCCTTTTGATTTGTTATTTTATTTTACCGTTATTTTCTTTGTTGAACCGTCGGAGTATTTGATGATGTTAATACCTTTTGTAGGTGTATTAATCTGTTTTCCGTCGATAGTGTAATAGCTGATCACTGCCTTGTCTTGCATATCTGCTGATATTGTATTTATGCCAGTTGTTTCCTCTATATTTAAGAAATCTTTCCATACATCAGCACTTGCGTATGCCTCTTTTGATCCAACTGGTACTGACAACAAACAAGTGGTTTGATCTACGTTACGGAACACGTCATTACCACATACAGGAGGTTCGGGATTTAGTGAAGTTATATGGGAAAGGCTCGTACAATTATTGAATGCCATTCTTCCTATACTTGTAACACTGTTTGGTAATTCTATTAATGTAAGACTCGTACAATTACTGAATGCATAGGATTCAATACTTGTAACACTGTTTGGTAATTCTATTAATGTAAGACTCGTACAATTACGGAATGCAGAGGAACCAATACTTGTAACACTGTTTGGTATTTCTATAGATGTGAGGTTCGTAGACCCATAGAATGCAGAGGATTCTATACTTGTAACACTGCTTGGTATGCTATATGAAATTTCTGTCGAACCAATAGGATATTGTATTAATTTCGTCATATCTTTTGAAAAAAACACACCGTCTTTTGAAGCGTAATATTCATTATCACTTGCCACTTCTATTTTAGTTAGAGAAGTACAACCATCGAACGGACTTTCTCCAATACTTGTAACACTGCTTGGTATTTCAATAGATGTAAGGCTCGTACAATTACTGAATGCCTGATAACCAATAGTTGTAACACTGTTAGGTATCTCTACTGATGTAAGGCTCGTACAATTACTGAATGCAGTGTTTGCTATACCTGTGACACCGTTAGGTATCTTTATTGATATAAGGTTCGTACAACCACTGAATCCAGTCATAGTTGTTAATTGCGAATTATCATCAAAAGTTACTGATGTAAGACCCGTACAACGACTGAAAGCTGAGCTTGCTATACTTGTAACACTGCTTGGTATGTTAATTGAAATAAGACTCGAACAACCACTGAATGCTCCACTTGCTAAAGTTGTAACACTGTTTGGTAACTCTATTGATGTGAGACTCGTACAATTATAGAATGTAGAGTTTTCTATACTTGTAATACTGTTTGGTAATTCTATTGATGTAAGGTTTGTACAACCTTCGAATGCAGACATTCCAATGTTTGTAACACTGCTTGGTATCACTATTGAAGTAAGGTCTGTACAATAATTGAACGCAAAGTAATTTATACTTGTAACGGAATAGGTTTTGCCATCATATTCCACGCTTGACGGAATTACGATATCACCTGCGTAGGAGTCACCAGAGGTAACCGATACAGTTAGGTCTTCTGCAGAGGAGATGTTGTAATAGATGCCATCTACTTCAAAGTCATACGCAAAGGAGTGTAGAGTAG
>JAJQAR010000236.1 GCA_021203705.1 Prevotella sp.
TAATATTGCGCTTTTTGCTTGTTGTTTGATTTTATTTTAGCTAATAATGTATCAATATGAATTTTGTTTGAAAATAATTTCGTATTTTTGCATTCCCAATCGTGACTAAAAAGGTAACGTTATGACGGAATTTGAGAAGATGCGCAAAGGGTTGCTGTACGACTATTCAGACCCTGAGATAAGTGACAGTTTGATGCACGCCAAGAAGATGTGTGCTAAGTTGCAGAGTGTCAGCATCTACGATGATTGTTACCGTGAGATGATTGAGGAGTTGATACCTGGTATTCCGAAGGACAGTGTTATCGTGCCACCTTTCCATTGCGGCTACGGGCATAGAATAACGTTAGGCAATAACGTGTATATCAACTACAACTGTACTATGCTCGACAGTGGTGGCATAACCATTGGCGACAATGTACTATTAGGTCCCAATTGCCAGCTCTATACGCCGCAGCATCCTTTTGACTTTATGGACAGGCGTAAGCCTATCGAGACAGCATATCCTATTTCAATAGGTGATGACACGTGGCTCGGCGGTGGCGTGATAGTGCGTCCTGGCGTGAAAATTGGCAAAAGATGTATCATTGGTGCTGGCAGCGTGGTAGTTCACGACATCCCTGATGATAGTCTTGCTGTCGGCAATCCTGCAAGAATCAAGCACAAGTTGGCTTCTTCGTCTCCATACGATGAATAGGAGGAGAATGTTGAAGCATTATGCGTTTGTCAATTCAAAGTACTTTTTCATCACATTATGCTGAACACATAATTCAAAGGATTTATTTCTGAATTTTTGTGTGTATCTGTTGGCATTCGCTATTATTTTCTCTGCCTCATCAGGATGGGCAATATAATAGTTCATTTTTTCTATTAAGTCAGAGAAATCTTCTTTCACTTCGATATAATGATAATCGGGTATCAGGCTTCCCTCCATAAACCATGTCTCACATTTCGGTTTAGGCATCACGGCAATGGAATTTGACGACATTACCCATTTCAGGTTTGTTGATACATCATTACCCTCTATGCATGATATGAATTTGTAGTCAAGTTGTTGCTCAATACTTAAATATGGTTTCAGAAACTTCGGATCTCCCATATCTGTGTTTATCTTTCCAATGTCGCACATAGGGTGGTCGAAGAACATCTCAAGAAACTTTATGCGTAACGGTTGTACCCTTACCTTGTTGCGCGCTACTATCATGTCTTTTTTCTCCTGGAATGATTTCTTGTCATCAACAAAACGGAAATGACGGGCTTTGTTCAGACAGCACACAACAGAATTGCTGGCTCCGTTCAATACAGGGCGGCTTTTCACAAATGTTGGTGTTTCCGTCTCATAGTCAACATCTCCGAAAGTATATTGAAACTTATAGTTTTTGGGAAAGCACCTTAGTGTCTCATAAAGGTCAAAAAAATATGCGGACAACTTATGTTTCTTTTTCCTGTATGGGAATTTGTAATCTTTGATTTCAATGGCATTGGGCAGCTCTATTGGAAGGTTGTTTTCACGCAGATGGATATAATAATCGGTGCGTCTTTCCATTTCCTCTTTCTGCTCTTTTGTAAGTGAGTTTAACCTTTTTGCCATTACTTGATTGTAAATACTGTCAGGAATGACATACAACGATGCAAAATTCTTGATGTAATATAAAGTCTTATTCATTTTTTTGTTATTAGCATTAATAAATGTCTTGAGGAGTTATTCAGTCTTTCAAGGGATTCCAACCTTGTGCTTTCAAATCAAACTCATTGTTGTCGCGGGTTACGAGAACTTTTCCAAATTCCTTTTTTGTTATATGACCGATAATTTTCACGTCTTCCATGTCCTCAATCTTCTCATGGTCGCCGATAGGAACGGTGAACAATAGTTCATAGTCCTCGCCTCCGTTGAGGGCACAGGTAGTAACGTTCATGTTCATCTCATCTGCCATAACCGCCGTTTGATAGTCTATAGGGATGTTCTTCTCATAGATACGGCAACCGCAGTTACTTTGGTTGCAGATATGGAATAGTTCGCTGCTCAGTCCGTCACTGATATCTATCATCGCCGTAGGTAGAATGTTCAGTTCGCTTAACCTCTGTATGATGTCTCCCCGTGCTTCCGGTTTCAGTTGTCTTTGCAGCAAATATTCTTTTCCTGCGAAATCAGGTTGGAAATGTGTCAGTTCTTCGAGAGTGCGACTATCGTTTTTCTTTTTTGCCTCGTTAACTTGCTGGTAGTAAACGCTTTTTTCCCTCTCAAGCAGCTGTAACCCCATGTATGCGGCACCGAGGTTACCTGACACACAAATCAGGTCGGTATCTTTGGCACCATTTCTATAAACAGCTTTGCCTCGTTCACATTCCCCTATACAAGTGATACTTATTGCAAGTCCTGTGAACGAGGATGTGGTGTCTCCGCCTACTATGTCAACATTCCATTTGTCACATGCCATGCGCAACCCTCTATAAAAGGCTTCCATGTCTTCTATGGAGAACCTTTTGCTCAGTGCGATGCTCAATGTTAGTTGGCGTGGTGTACCGTTCATGGCGAATACATCACTGATGTTGACCATGGCAGACTTATATCCTAAGTGCTCAAGGTCGATGTAGGTAAGGTCGAAATGCACGCCCTCCATGAGCATGTCGGTGGTAACGAGCACCTCCTTGTCGGGATAATTCAATATGGCACAGTCATCACCCACACCGTACAATGTCGATTTGTTTTTCGGTTTGATGTCTTTCGTGAGGTGGTCGATTAAACCGAACTCTCCAAGTTTTACGATTTCAGTCATCTGCCGCTTACGCTCTGTTTATCATTTCCCTCATAATTTCAGTCATAAGGGGTTGAGCCTTGTTCGCGGCTACCTGTACTTCCTCATGGCTAACCTCAACAGGGGAATCTTCAAGTCCAAGGTCGGTGATTATACTTACGCCAAAAGTGCGTATGCCGCAATGGTGTGCTACAATGACCTCTGGTACGGTGCTCATGCCAACAGCATCGCCGCCTAAGTGGTGGTACATCTTGTATTCAGCAGGAGTCTCAAAGGTGGGACCTTGTACTCCAACATAAACACCGTGGACAACCCTTATGCCTTTTTCCTTAGCAATAGCATCCGCCTCTGCAATCAGTTTTAGGTCGTATGTCTCATGCATGTCAGGAAAACGCGGCCCAGTCGGGAAATTCTTTCCTCTCAACGGATGTTCGGGGAACAGGTTGATATGGTCGGTGATAATCATTAGGTCGCCAATCTTGAAGTCGGGATTCATGCCACCAGAGGCGTTACTAACGAAAAGAGTTTTAATCCCAAGTTCATACATTATACGTATCGGGAATGTTACTTCTTTCATACTGTATCCCTCATAGAAATGGAAACGCCCTTCCATAGCCATTATATCAACATTGCCGAGTTTTCCGAAGATAAGTTTTCCAGCATGTCCCTCAACTGTTGATACAGGGAAATTGGGTATGTCCTGATATGGAAATTCATAGCTGTCTCTAATTTCTGAAGCTAATTGTCCGAGACCCGTTCCCAATATTATCGCTGTTTTTGGGCTGGTTGTCATTCTTTCTTTCAACCAAGCCGCTGTTTCTTGAATTTTTTTGTACATAGTCAATGATCTTATTGTTAAATTCTTCTTCCTGTCCGAACATGAACTTCATGTGTACGGGAAGTATGTATATACTGTATCTAACTTCATCGGAAAGTCCTTTCATGCCTACTAACCGGATATTGTCTTTCTCTGTTGTGATCACAATCTTCGGATAGGGCATCTGTCGATAAGTGTCATTAATCTGCTCTATATCCTGCTTTGTGAACTGGTAATGGTCGGGAAATGACAGGTGGGCGATGTTCTTCATGTATGGTTTCATGTCGTAGATTATCTGTTCCGGTAATGCTATACCTGTGAGAAGAAGCACATTCTCGTCTTCTCTGATACTATTCAATTTCCTTGTCTCCCCATAATATACCGGTCGTAAATCCTCGTATTCCAATGTCGTGAAGAATATCTGCTGATAGGGCAGGAGGTTCATCGACTTCGTTATTACCCGTTGCTCCATGGGTTTCAAGTCGCGTGGACATTTGGTTATCATCACTATGTTGGCTCTTTTTTTGCCTTCCTGTGATTCTCTCAACCGTCCTGCAGGCAGCAGTTTGTCGTGGATAATCAGTCTATGGAAATCTATCAGCAACATGTTTATGCCTGGTTTTACATATCTATGCTGATATGCGTCATCAAGCAATATCACGTCAGTGTCTTTTGTCTCCTTATCATTCATTATTCTTTCGATACCATTACAACGGTTGGCGTCAACGGCAATGTGTATGTCAGGATGTTTCTTTCTGAGCCAGTAAGATTCGTCCCCTAATTCTTCCACTTTCGAGTCTTTTGTGGCAAGTACATACCCCTTGCTCTTGCGCTTGTAACCGCGACTTAATACGGCAACGTGGAATTTTTCCTTAAGGAGTTTTATCAGGTAAAGCACACATGGGGTCTTGCCAGACCCTCCTGCGGTGATATTGCCAACGTTGATAATGGGAATATCAAAACTGCGGCTCTTTAAAATGCCGGTTTCAAATAGACGGTTCCGGAATTTTACGCCAATGCCGTAAAACCAACTGAATGCTATCAACCATCCATTTATTTTGATGAAAATTTTATCCATACATTATTGAGAATTAAGGAGAAATCTACGGTGTTTTTTCGTTCTATGGTTTTTCATGGAATTTCTCCTTAACTATATTATTTTACATTTATTACGAATGGCAGTCGTGCTTGGGCTACATTCTGCATGTTGAGGGTACGCAACAGCTTGAACGGTGCGTAAAATTCACCGAATGTCTCTTGCATTTTCTTATCGGCATAACTGTCGTCGGAGAATTGATCGAGCAGTTGATTAAACCAATCTGCCTTTTCAGGGTAAGAGGTGGTGTGATATTCTTTTACTTTGGCAAGACTTGCCGCTTTCTTCACGGCGACATCCAAACCGCCAAGCTCATCTACAAGTTTTTTATTTACGGCATCCTGACCAAGCCATACCCTGCCTTGTGCCACCTTGTCTACATCTGACGTACTCATTTTCCTGCCTTCTGCCACTCGTGACAGGAAAAGGTTGTAACCTCTCTCGATATATTTGTTGAGATATGCGAGTTCTTCATCGTTGAAAGGGCGTGACAATGTTCCAAAACTACTGTTCTTGTTGGTGTTCACCTCATCGAACTTGACACCCAATTTCTGTGTGAGCAGTTCGCTTACGTCTGGAAACATTCCGAATATTCCGATACTGCCTGTCAATGTTGTCGGTTCAGCTACAATCCAATTGGCACCACTACTGATGTAGTATCCACCAGATGCCGCCATGCCGCCCATGGAAACAACCACAGGTTTCTTCTCTTTTAACAACTGAATGTAGTGCCATATCTGTTCGGATGCGTATGCACTGCCACCACCCGAGTTTACACGGATTACCACCGCCTTCACATCGTCGTCTTCCATTAATTCCTTGAGATCTTTGCATACTGGCTTCGTAACAATGTTGTTACCTTTTGAGAACAGCCCTGCTTCCTCACTGTCAACAATCTCTCCGTAAGCATAATAGACTGCAATCTCTTCACCTTTCTTCTTCGCTCCCTTGACCGATTGCATATCGCTGACGCTCAAAGTACTTATGTCTTTGTCTTCTTTTACTTTTAAAAGTTTGTTTATTTCCGCTTTTATCTCGTTGGTATAAATCAACTTGTCTGCCAATTTATATTTCACATAGTCTTTTGGGTCGTTGAAAGTAATCAGACTGTCGGCGTAGGTGTTTAGGGTAGTTACACTGATTTTTCTGCTATTCGACACTGCCTCACAGATGTTCTCCCATATACCTTTGACATAAACAGTAACTTGCTCTCGGTTAGCATCGCTCATCTTTTCGGCTGTGTACATTTCGGGCATGCTCTTGTATGTACCTACCTTTGCCAATTGCATCTTGACACCAAATTTAGCCAAAAGGTCTTTCAGAAAGTATGGCTGGGCAGAAAGGCCATGCCAGTCAATCTGTCCACTTGGATTAAGGAAAATCTTGTCGGCTACAGAACAGACGTAATATGTGCCTTGTGTATATATGTCTCCGTAAGATATAATCCACTTCCCGTTCTCCTTGAAATCGACAAGTTGGTCGCGGATTGCCTGTAAGGATGCGTAAGAGTCAGAACTTAGCATACCTGCTTTTATGTATATTCCTTTTATGTTGTCGTTATCTTTGGCTTTTTTTATGGCTGCCAGGATGTCATCAAGACCTGTTGTACTTACCTTGTTGCCTCCAAACTGGTCGACAAAATTGTCATCCGAGCGTTCTTCCAATGCTCCTGAAAGATTGAGAACCATTACTGAATTGTCTTTAACATCCTTGGCTGAACTGTCTGCTGCAACCAAACCAATGAGACAAATTGTTCCGATTATGCCGGTAATGATAAAAAAAAGCACCATGCCGACAATAGTGGCAAAAGTGTACTTGAGAAATTGTTTCATAATGTTTCTCTGTTTATAGG
>JAJQAR010000287.1 GCA_021203705.1 Prevotella sp.
ATTTTAGAGTGTACGGAGATGAAGGCCAGCGGGCTTCCTGGAACGAGCCGTTACATAACGACGAAGAACCGCAAGAACACCCCCGACAGGTTGGAATTGAAGAAATACAATCCAATCTTGAAGAAGATGACTGTACATAAGGAAATCAAATAATAACAATTAAAAGACAATAAAAGATGGCAAAGAAAACCGTTGCAACCCTCCACGAAGGTTCAAAGGATGGTCGCACATACACGAAGGTGATTAGAATGGTGAAGAGCCCTAAGACAGGGGCATACGTCTTTGACGAGAAGATGGTTCCTAATGAGGCAGTGAAAGATTTCTTCAAGAGCTGAAAATAGTTTGAACACGATATACAAAGAGGTTGCAATGACTTTGCAACCTTTTTTGTTGTATATATGGTTACATTTTATTAATTTTGTGGCAAAATAAATATATATGGGATTATTCGGAATTTTCAACAAGCATAAGAAAGAGACACTCGATAAGGGATTAGAAAAGACGAAACAGAGTGTATTCGCTAAACTGACGAGGGCTGTCGCAGGAAAATCAAAAGTTGACGATGATGTGTTGGATAATTTGGAGGAGGTGCTTATCACTTCGGATGTAGGTGTGGAGACCACATTGAAGATTATCCACAGGATTGAGGACAGGGTAGCGCGCGACAAGTATGTTTCAGTGTCGGAGTTGAATGAGATATTGCGGGAAGAGATATCGTCGTTGTTGACTGAAAATAATACAGATGATAATGAGAATTGGGACTTGCCGTCAGACCACACACCATACGTAATACTTATAGTTGGTGTGAATGGCGTGGGCAAGACCACAACAATAGGAAAACTCGCATACCAGTTTAAGAACGCCGGCAAGAAGGTGTATTTAGGAGCCGCCGATACATTCCGTGCCGCCGCCGTGGAGCAGCTATGTATTTGGGGTGAGCGAGCCGGAGTGCCAGTTATAAAGCAGCAAATGGGTGCAGACCCGGCGAGTGTGGCATTCGATACGCTCAGTTCCGCCAAGGCGAATAATGCCGATGTGGTGATTATTGACACGGCAGGCAGGTTGCACAACAAGGTAGGACTGATGAACGAGTTGAAGAAGATAAAGGACGTGATGAAGAAGGTGCTGCCGCAGGCTCCTGATGAGGTACTTTTGGTGCTTGACGGTTCAACAGGTCAGAATGCGTTTGAGCAGGCCAAGCAGTTTTCTGCCGTTACGCAGATCACCAGTCTTGCAATCACCAAACTTGACGGTACGGCAAAGGGCGGAGTAGTGATAGGCATTTCCGACCAGTTGAAGGTGCCTGTTAAGTACATCGGCCTTGGAGAAGGTATGGAAGACCTTCAGTTGTTCAACAGGAGACAATTCGTTGATTCGCTCTTTAAGGATTAGAAACCAACATTCCAAAAGGGCGATGAAGAAAAATCAGATTGATTTTATTACGATGGGCTGTTCAAAAAATCTCGTTGACAGCGAGGTTCTTATGAAGCAGTTTGAGGACAATGGCTATAAATGCACCCACGACAGTAAAAATCCGCAGGGGGAGATTGTGGTAATCAATACTTGCGGATTTATCGCAGATGCCAAGGAGGAGAGCATAAACACCATATTGGAATTTGCACAGGCAAAGGAGAACGGCAAGATACGAAAGCTGTTCGTTATGGGTTGCCTGTCGCAGAGATACAAGAAAGAGCTTGAGGAGGAGATACCGCAGGTTGACAAGTATTACGGCAAGTTTGATTTCAAGCAATTGTTAGCAGATTTAGGAAAGGCAGAAACAGTCAATAGCGGTTGTCAAAATCCGCAGAACATCATAGGGAGACATCTCACCACACCGCACCATTATGCCTATATAAAGATCAGCGAGGGTTGCGACAGGCATTGCGCCTATTGTGCTATCCCGCTTATGACAGGTCATCATGTCAGTCGCCCGCAGGATGAGATTTTAGAAGAAGTAAGAAATCTTGTAGATTCGGGTGTTAAGGAATTTCAGATTATTGCACAGGAACTGACATATTATGGAATTGACATTGATGGCAAGCGGCATATAGCCGAGTTGGTGGCACGGATGGCGGATATTAAGGGCGTGAAATGGATACGTCTGCATTATGCCTATCCGACAGATTTCCCATTTGAGCTTCTTGACGTGATTAGGGAGAAGCCGAATGTATGTAAATATCTTGACATCGCCTTGCAGCATATCTCCGACAAGGTGCTCTATGCCATGAGGCGCAATATCACGAAAGAGGAGACATACAGACTTATAGAGCGCATCAGGGAGCGAGTTCCAGGCATTCATATCCGCACCACGCTGATGGTAGGATATCCCAACGAGAGTGAGGAGGATTTCGAGGAGTTGATGGCGTTTACGAAGTGGGCAAGGTTTGAGCGTATGGGAGCTTTCGCCTATTCAGAGGAAGAAGGGACATACAGTGCCGATAACTTTGAGGATAATGTTAGTGATGAGGTGAAATGCAGTCGTTTGGATAAGCTTATGGCACTTCAACAAGACATCAGTGCAGAGATTGCCGCAGCGAAAGTAGGGAAGGAGTTTCAAGTAGTAATCGACCGCAAGGAAGGCGATTATTATGTAGGCAGGACAGAGTACAGTTCACCGGAGGTTGATCCGGAAGTGCTTATCCCCGTTGCTGGCAGGCGATTGCGAACAGGCAGTTTTTATGAAGTCAGGATTACCGGAGCAGAGGAATTTGACTTATATGGAGAAGTGATATAAAAATCTGATACTATGAATAACAAGAGTCTTATTTCCGAATTGTCACAGAGGATGGGCTATACCCAGGAGGACACGCAGAAGATGGTCAATACAGTTGTTGACGCACTGAAGAATGACTTTCGGAGTGAGAATGTCGTGTGGATTCCTAAGTTCGGCACTTTTGAGATAAAAAAGCGACTGGAGCGAGTAGTTACCATACCGAGCACTAAAAAGCGGATGCTCGTACCACCGAAACTTGTGTTGACATTCAAGCCCGTTGCGGCAGTAAAGGAAAAACTAAAAGGCGGAGGGCAGTAGGATGAACAGGATTTCAATACAGGAAATAGCTTCCGCTCTTGTCAAGAAGCATGGTCTATCGGCGGGAGATGCAGAGAAGTTTGTTACGGCACTTTTTGACGTGATCAATGACGGTCTGCATTACGATAAGATTGTTAAGATAAAGGGCTTAGGAACATTCAAGGTTATAGACGTGCGTGACAGGGAAAGCGTTAACGTGAATACAGGTGAGCGTTTTGTTATTGAGGGGCATGGAAAGATCACGTTCACACCCGATCCTGTTGTCCGTGATTTGGTAAACAAGCCGTTTGCCCTGTTCAAGGAGGTGGAATTGAATGAAGGTGTAGACCTCAAAATGATGAGTTCGGTATCGGAAATAGAACTGAAAGAAGAAGAAAAGGCAGATGCCGAAAATACTGTTGAAGAAGTAAAAAATACTAAAAATCAAGATGTAACGCCAGTTATTGAAAATGATGAGGAAACCCAACAAGAGACGGTAGAAACTGAAACTGTGCCTGTTTCTGATGAGACTACAGAAAAAACGGAAGACGAGAAGGTTTCAGAATCTTCAGAACAAGAGGATGAGGAAGAAGAATTTTCATTTGATGACGAAGATGATGGCTGGTTCTCACGCCATAAAGTAGCCGTTATCGCCGTAATCGTTATTTTTGTTGTTTTGCTGTTGGGTGGAGGATATTATTTGTGGCATGAGCGTATGCAGGAAGAACAGGTTGCAAAACAGGATGTAGTGGCAGAAGTTATGACAGATACCGTATTAGCCAAAGATACAGCAAAAATCAAGGCAAAAAAGAATGAAAATGTGGAACAGACAGTAACGGAGGAAGATCCAAAAGTTAAAGAGGAAGAACTTCCCCGTCCGTTGAGGAATGCCATGGCGATAGTCAATACCGGAGCATACCGCATTGTGGGAACAGATATAACAATAACGGTAAATAAGGGAGATAATATAAGGCGAATTTCAAAACGCTATTTTGGAGACGGCATGGAGAGTTATGTCATGGTGCATAACGGAGTTGCCGAGGTAGAGCCAGGTATGAAGTTGAAAATTCCGAAACTTGAGTACAAGAAAAAGAAATAAGAAAATGATTATTCTTCTTTATTAGGACTTGTAACGGCAGAGGAGCGCACCCTACTCAATGTCTCCGGTGTCATTTGCAGATAACTGGCGATATACAGCAACGGAGCACGCAAAGCCACCTGCGGAGTAAGGCTACACATTCTCTGGTATCTGTCCTGTGCCGACTCGAAACGTACCAAGTCAGCATGTTTTTGCGAGATAATCAGCGACTCCTCAAGAATTTTGCGGTATAAAATTTGTATGTTCACATTGTGTAGAGCCACCCTTTCCAATTCCGCCTTCGGCATGGCATATATCAACACCGGTTCCAAAGCCTCCACCTGCATTTGAGATGGTATCTCCTTGAACAGGCTTTCTATGCACATACAAATAGTGCCCTCAACAGCCAAATACTCCGTTACAGCCTTACCCTTCTTGAAATAAAACTGACGGACAAGGCCTTTCTCTATATAATAAATGTGTTTGCATGTTTCCCCCTCTTTCAATATCACCTGACCTTTGGCAAATTTCATAGGTACTAATATGCTCTCAAGAATATCCAGTTCATCATGCGTCATGGTACTGTATTTTCTTGCAAGTTCACGTGCGATGTCTCGCGTGTTTTTCGCCATTTCTCTCATATCTTCTTCCTCTTTATTTAAGTTGTGGAATAACGATTAATCTAATTTCAATACTGCGAGGAAAGCTTTCTGCGGCACTTCCACGTTGCCAATCTGCTTCATCCTCTTCTTGCCCCGTTTCTGTTTCTCAAGTAGCTTGCGCTTTCGTGTTACGTCGCCGCCATAGCACTTTGCGGTTACGTCCTTGCGCACGCATTTTATAGTCTCACGGGCAACTATCTTTGAGCCTATCGCCGCCTGAATTGCGATGTCAAACTGCTGTCGTGGTATCAGTTCTTTGAGTTTCTCGCACATCCTGCGCCCTAATGCCACGGCATTGTCCTGGTGTGTTAGAGTTGAAAGAGCATCAACTGGTTCACCGTTGAGCAGGATATCGAGTTTCGCAAGTTTTGACGGTCGGAAGCAGTCAACTGTATAGTCAAACGAGGCATATCCCTTAGAGATGCTTTTCAACTTGTCGTAGAAGTCGATTACTATCTCACCGAGCGGTATCATGAAATGCAGTTCCACCCTGTTGCCGCTGATATAGTCCTGACGTATCAGTTCACCGCGCTTGTCAAGGCACAGTTTCATTATGGGACCGATGTAAGTCGTTACTGTAATGATTGAAGCCCTGATATACGGTTCCTCGATATGATCAATAAGCATCAGGTCGGGCAGTCCTGACGGATTGTGCACCTCCTTCACCTCACCGTGCTTGTCAAACACCTTATAAGAAACGTTGGGCACGGTGGTTATCACGTCCATGTCAAATTCCCTGTCAAGGCGTTCCTGGATAATCTCCATGTGGAGCAGTCCCAAGAAGCCGCAACGGAAACCGAAGCCGAGAGCGATGGAAGACTCAGGGACGAAAGTCAGGGAGGCATCGTTCAACTGCAATTTTTCCAATGAAGACCTCAAATTCTCATAGTCGGTGGGGTCGATAGGATAGACACCGGCGAACACCATCGGCTTTACTTCCTGAAAACCAGAGATAGCCTGGTCGCAGGAAGGGTTTACATGAGTGATAGTATCACCCACCTTTACCTCCTTGCTCTCCTTTATACCACTTATGATATATCCTACATCGCCAGTCATCAGTTTTGGGCGAGGTATCATATCCATTTTCAGCACACCGATTTCGTCGGCGGTGTATTCCATGCCCGTGTTGAAGAATTTCACCTTGTCGCCTTTGCTTATACTGCCGTTCTCAATCTTGAAATAAGCTATGATGCCACGGAAGGAGTTGAACACAGAGTCGAAAATCAATGCCTGTAACGGTGCGTTGGCATCACCTTTCGGTGGTTTTATGCGCTCCACCACGGCATTCAGTATTTCAGGAATGCCCTCACCAGTCTTTCCCGACGCCCTTATTATCTCGCTCTTGTCGCAGCCCAACAGTTCTACAATCTCGTCTTCTGTCTCGTCGGGCATTGCGGAAGGCATATCAATCTTGTTGATTACGGGGATAATCTCCAAATCATGATCCAAAGCCATGTACAGATTACTGATTGTATGTGCATGCACGCCTTGTGTGGCATCCACGATAAGCAGAGCACCCTCGCAAGCGGCGATACTCCTTGAGACTTCTTATGAGAAGTCAACGTGCCCCGGAGTGTCTATAAGATTCAGTATATATTTGTTTTCCTTGTACTCATATTCCATCTGTATGGCATGACTTTTTATGGTGATGCCCCGCTCACGCTCAAGGTCCATGTCATCAAGCATCTGGCCCTCTGTAATCTGGATTGTATTGGTGTATTCCAGGAGGCGGTCAGCGATGGTTGACTTAC
>JAJQAR010000057.1 GCA_021203705.1 Prevotella sp.
ATGGCTTTTTGCATATTCTTCTTCAGTAAGTTGTTTCCAATAAACCATATACCTTGCATTCTGCGCCTTATAGAAAGGGATAAGTTCGAGGGTGGTCCACTCACTGCCTTCGTGAGAGACATCAAGGGTGAAAGAGAGTTCCTTTGGATTGCTGTCTATTATCCTTTGTTTTAGGATATTATCACGCTCACCGATTAGCATAGGTGCGGATGAAAGGCTCAAGGAATCAGTAACAGTGCCTGGGGCGTGATCCATACGACCGATACCAGCATATTGTGCAGGCAGGGCGTCGTAATTGAAATCATCTGGATTGTTGCTTGATGTGCGGGCTGCCAAAACAGTAGGACCATACTTTATTGCAACATAATCATCACAATCAGGCAGAGGCTCAAGAGAGAGTTCCATAGGGAATGTTACGGTTATTACATCACCTGTTTGCCACTCTTTGTCGAGATATACGTATGAGGCGACACCTTTCGTGACATTGCCTGTAACATCGTTTCCGTTGACTGTTACCTTGTAGTCATCGGTTGTCCATGCAGGGTGGCGGACAGCGATGGTGTAGTTGCCTGACTTGTTGACCGTGATAATGGAGGTATCACCGTAGGGGAAAGCAGTTTCCTGTGTCAGCGAGAAAATGTCATTGTCGAGTTTGCTTGCCGTGAAAAGGTTTATCCATAATGTGGAATTGTCGGTACTGTGAGTATAAATGAAATCACCGTACTTGCTATGGTTCTCCATGCCGCTACCAACGCAACACCACATAGCCTTGTTAGCAACGGAATAGACACGGTAGCTTTGTGGGCGCAGAGGAGTGAAATAAACATACCCGCCAGTTATTGGGTCTTGTGTGGAGAGGATATGATTAAGCATGGCCTTCTCATAGAAATCAGCATACTTGGCATCGTGGAAATCATCAAAGAGGTTTTCCGTAAGTTTAAGCATATTGTAAGTGTTACACGTCTCAGGACCGTTGCTATTGTTGATATAGTTACTGTTTTTTGATTGAGGGAACAGATGTTCGTCAACGCTATTACCTCCAATAGCTATAGTGCGGTTATCCACCATATCAGTCCAGTAATTTATTGCTGCCGTATAGTATTCAGAAGCAGAAGGGTCAACTTGCGAGATGCGTTCGAAACCGATATATTTCGGCACTTGCGTGTTGGAATGTTTATAATCAAGAAAAGTTGTGTTGAGAGTTTGCATGCCATTGAGCATTTTCTTGTGGGAATATTTCTTTGCGGCAGCGAGATAACGGTCATCATTTGTGAGCGAGTACAGATCAGCGAGTACCTCGTTCATTCCACCGTGTTCATTTGCCAAAACCAACGTGTCCATGTCGCACTCATCAATTTTCGACACCACATTAATAGCCCAGTCACCCATGCCTTTTAACATATCAAAAGCAGTATTATTGCCTGTGTAGATATAAGCATCACGCAGACCGGCGAAGATTTTGTGGATTACGTAGAAAGGAACCCACGCCCAGCGTTCATTCAACTGAGCGTTGCTGCCATTGTAGAGGTCTGTCCAGATGCTGTTATCTGGCAGACCGCCGATATAACCTTTTAGTCCTTCGGTGTTGTTATCGAAAGCCCGTTGGCAGTCGTTCAAGATATTAACGATATAATTAATCTTATTCAGCAGAGAATCCTTGATTGCATTATCATGGCAGGCAGCGTAAGCCAACGATAGGGCAGAGAGATAATGACCGCCCTCATGACCGTCGAGCGCAAATGAAGGATAGTCTGTCCAATTCTCAAAATTAGGGTGAAGCATCTCCCAATTATAGTAACGACTTGCACTGTCGCTTGTTTCTGACAATCCTGCCTGACGCACAAAAGGAGTGAGTAAACGATTGGTATCATACAAGAACAACTGGTTTATGTTGCGGTCCATAGCCGTTTTAAAAGGACTGTCGAGGAGAGTAACATCGCTCAATGCAAAATGTTGAGGGTATAATATATTTTGTGCCTTTGTCGGGATGCCGATAAAGGTGAGACAAATTATAACCAGTAGTTTTATAGTGCTTTCCTTTTTCATATTATTTGATAAAAGTTATGTTTATTGTTCTGCGTACAAAATTACAGAAATAATTGTAAAACAACACCCAAAGGTGTAACAAAGATTATTTGAGATGTTACGAAAAAGTGTATTATGGGTATAAGTTTAGTAAAAAGTTTTATCAATCACTAATATTTTTTGTATTTTTGCACTTGATTATTGTCTCTACTATGCTTGATAAAAAGCAAAACATAGCCAGCGCAACGGATAAATAAGAGCATTCTTTCATGTTAAAATACATTAATTTGGTTACTGTTTAGGTATTATTTGCTACATTTGTAGCAAATAATAATATTATGCATTATGCACGTAATATCTTTAAGTAAATTCAGGACAAATCAGACACAAACACTTATCCGTGCGTTGCAAGGAGAATCAGTTCTTTTAACTTCTCGGTTAGGAGCATTTAAATTGACACCAGTAACAGCAGAGGAAAAAATTGTCAGTAGGATAAGTGAGGGAATGGAAGAAGTAAAACTTATTGAGGCTGGAAAATTGCCTGCCAAGAAAGCAAAAGATTTTCTCAATGAGCTTTAATATAATAACTACCCCTCATTTTGAGCGTGAGGCGAAAGCCTTGAGAAAGAGATATCAGTCTTTTAAGGATGACCTTGAAAGTTTTATTGACTCTTTGAGTGAGAATCCATTGCAAGGAGTGGAACTTAGTCCTGGTATTCGTAAAATCCGTCTTGTTATTACCTCGAAAAGACGGGGGAAATCTGGGGGTGCACGTGTTATAACATATACAATTTGTACTTCTGAGAGTGACGGGCGTGTTTATTTAGTGGATGTTTACGACAAAGCGGATTAATCTACTGTGGACGTGTCTGCCGTTAAAAGGATGATTTCAGATTTAGAATTATAAGTGAAGATAAGAAACGGGCTGACTTTCAAAAAGTCAGCCCGTTTCTTGTTGTGTCGTGTCATGTTTGATGACACTCCTGATTTTAATCGGACACCAAAATATCTATGAAAAAAATTACTATCAATTATCTTACGACAACCTTGCGACCATTGATGATGTAAATGCCGCGTGAGAGAGACTTCAAGGAAGAAGCATCATCACTTACTTTCACACCTGTCAATGTGTATACACCATTCTTAGATTGAGTTGCCAATGCTGGAACGGTGTTAATGCCAGTGGTTCCCTCCTCATCATCACTTGCATTCTGATAGAGAGTTATGCTTTTGATAATTATACCTGCATCATCAGTAGCACCGAATGTCCAGAAACCAGCCATGCTGATACTTGAGAGGTCAAAATTCTCACCTATTGTTATACCATTATCAGTATCTGTTACCATGTTAGTCAGGTCTATTTCCAATGTTGTTGATCCCCAGTCGAAATTGTAAATAGCGGCGTTGTCATCATTGTAATATCCTGTGATCAGGCGGAACTGTGCGCCATCAGTCTCACCTTCCTCCAACTCTATGACAATTTTAGAATAACCCGAAAGGTCAATAGGAGTGGAATATTCCCAACCACCGAATCCATATTCTCCTGTATAGAGATGGTGAGTACTTGAATCGTATGTACCAGTACCTACAATGCTTGGGTTGATTGCAGAGAGATCGAAATAATCTGAAGTGGCTACTACATCATTATCACTTGACTTAGAGAGAGTTATGCTTTTGATAATTATACCTGCATCATCAGTAGCACCGAATGTCCAGAAACCAGCCATGCTGATACTTGAGAGGTCAAAATTCTCACCTATTGTTATACCATTATCAGTATCTGTTACCATGTTAGTCAGGTCTATTTCCAATGTTGTTGATCCCCAGTCGAAATTGTAAATAGCGGCGTTGTCATCATTGTAATATCCTGTGATCAGGCGGAACTGTGCGCCATCAGTCTCACCTTCCTCCAACTCTATGACAATTTTAGAATAACCCGAAAGGTCAATAGGAGTGGAATATTCCCAACCACCGAATCCATATTCTCCTGTATAGAGATGGTGAGTACTTGAATCGTATGTACCAGTACCTACAATGCTTGGGTTGATTGCAGAGAGATCGAAATAATCCTCAGCAAATGCTGGAGCGGTTACTGCTCCGAGCAACAATGAAATTAAAAAGAAAAATTTTTTCATAATAAGTAAATTTGTTAGTTTATAAATAAGATTAAATTAAAATTTCTTGCCATGTTTCTCCATTAAAAATGAGGATGATGTCACTTTGTTTTGCCATGACAAAATTATGGCAAGAAAATTTAATTATAATAGAAAATTGTAACACGTATTTTATGTGATGTTACAAGGGTGTAACAGAAATTTTGCGGTATGTAACAATGCGCCAGTGGCGCAAAATAATAAAGAAGAAATGCCTACGGGGTATGTGGCGGGGATAATAAATTATGTCCCTACATTGCCATACGACAAAAAAAGAAAGAAAAGAATTATTTTTTGAACATTTGAGCGAAGGCGGGTTCGCTGCTGGCCTCCATACTCCAAGTGCCACCGCCATCGATGGTTATGATACGTCCGTCGGCATCATATTCAAGTTCGCAAACTTTAAGGCTGCGGAGATAAAACTTGTTGCCAGAGGGGACACTGTCGTGGAAGAAAAGATACCACTTGCCTTTAAACTCCACGATGGAATGGTGGGAGGTCCAGCCAACGACAGGGGTGAGGACAACACCCTGATAAGTGAAGGGACCGAAAGGCGAATCACTGATGCCATAGCAGATCATGTGAGTGTCACCAGTAGAATAAGAGAAATAATATTTGCCGTTGTATTTATGAATCCAGTTGGCCTCGAAAAAGCGGTGAGGGTTGTTGGCTTTCAACGGTTCTCCATTATCGTCAACGACAAAGACAGGGCGGGGCTTCTCAGCGAACTGGAGCATATCCTTGGTGAGTTTCACAACCCTGCTTGGCAGAGCCTGTTCGTCACCTTCAGGCAAATGAGGAAATTCAAGAGCCTTGTTATCCTTGTAGCGTTGCAACTGACCGCCCCACAATCCACCGAAATAAAGATAAAAGTCATCATCCAACTGAAAAACACAATAATCGATGCTATAACTGCCACGAATCGGGTCTGGTTGCGGGATAAAAGGACCTTCAGGGTGGTCAGCAATAGCCACGCCAGTATGGAAAACATCATTTTTGTCTTTCAGAGGAAAATACATATAATATTTATCACCCTTGCGAGCCACATCATTGTCCCACAATTGTCTGCCAGCCCAAGGAATGTCAGCAATGTCGAGCACTTTGCCATGGTCGATTACCTCACCATGCATAGGATTATCGGTGGAAAGCACATGACAGTCTTTCATCACATATTGGTCGCCATTGTCATTCACCATGTTGTTGGATTCCCAATCGTGGGAAGGGTAGATATAAATACGGTCGTTGAACACGTGAACAGCAGGATCCGCCATATAGTCGGCAGGTAATAAATAACGAGTTTCTTTCATTTTATATATTGTTTTTGATTATTTTCGGTGCATAATTCAATAACGAAGGGTTTTGGTTGGAGGTTGCGGTCGAAGAAGAGGGGATAATCCATACGTCCGTGCATAGGATAATCGTTTCTCCAGGAAACATCGTCAGACACGCCCCATGCTGTTACACGGGAGATGACATCGGAATGTTTCAGGAACAGATTGAAGAACATCTTCATGCGCTTGTTCCACTTTCTGCTGACCTTTTCTGGCAAGCCGTCAGGGTAGGGGTTCATCTTCTTGTTATACTTTACTATGTCAGAGACATTCGCCGACTGACTGATAGTAGGGAGCGCACTCATATCCCATTCAGTAATCATTACATTGACACCAGCATCACCAAAAGCGACAATGCTTTTCTCAAACTGCCTGACATTAGGATAGTTCATGCCCATGTGTCCCTGCATACCGACAGCATCAATGCGCAGTCCTTTCTCCTTGAGAGAGCGGACTAGGCTCACCACAGCAGCACGGTGTTTCGGGAAATTCATGCCATAATCGTTGTAATACAGTTCCGCATCAGGGTCAGCCTCGTGAGCATATTGGAAAGCAAGAGGGATGTAATCCTCGCCCAAAATTTCATAAAACTTACTCTTGCGGTATTCGCCATTTTCGAGAAAAGCCTCGTTGACCACGTCCCAGCCATGAATTAGCCCCTTGTAACGCCCCACGACAGTATAGATATGCTCTTTCATGCGCCGTTTTAGGATTTCGGCGGAAATTTGATTGCCATCCTTGTCAACAAAAAACCAAGGAGCGCACTGGGAATGCCAGATTAGGCAATGTCCGATGATAGCCATGTCGTGAGCAATGCCGAAATTCACGAATGAGTCGGCGGCAGCGAAATAGTAACGGTCTTCCTCGGGATGAATATTCTCGCATTTCATGCAATTTTCGGGAACGATGGAATTGAAATGGCGGGTTACAAGGGTGAGAGAGACAGTGTCGGGGTCGGAAATTTGGCGGTCGTTGACGGCAACACCAATGA
>JAJQAR010000032.1 GCA_021203705.1 Prevotella sp.
AAGCCCTCAATCATCTCAGGCAAGACCTTTATACTCTCAATACGCAAACATTTTTTATACTCATCCCAAGACTTACTATCAATAACATCAAGTCTTAAACTACAGAACGCATTGATAAAGGCACTCGCAAGACGGGCGTTGGTGATAAGCGGAACATTCAGGTCAATAGCCGCACGACGGATTTTGTAACCGTTTGAAAGTTCATTGACAGTAAGGTCCTTTGGGATATTGACAACCATGTCAATCTCATGACTGTGCAGCATATCGAGAGCCTGTGGGTGCTTGTCGCTTTCAGATGGCCAGTAAACAAGAGTATTCTCAATCTTGTTACCAGTAAGGTACCTCGAAGTACCGCCAGTAGCGTAAATCTTATAACCGTTCTCCACAAGTTGGCGTGCAGCATCAAGCATAGATGCCTTCTGTTTCGCACTACCTGTGGAAAGCAGTATGTTCTTTTTAGGAATGCGATGCCCCACTGAAAGCATACTCTTGAGCAATGCCGTATTAGTATCATCACCGAGACAGCCCACCTCACCGGTTGAGGCCATGTCAACACCAAGCACTGGGTCTGCCTTCTGCAAGCGGTTGAACGAGAACTGGCTCGCCTTGATACCCACATAGTCAAGATCGAACAGTGTCTTGTTGGGCTTCTCTACAGGAAGTCCCAACATCACTTTCGTGGCGAGTTCTATAAGGTTGATTTTCAGTACTTTACTTACAAACGGGAATGAGCGTGAGGCACGCAGGTTGCACTCAATAACCTTGATGTCATTCTCACGCGCAAGGAACTGAATGTTGAAAGGACCGCTGATATGCAGTTCCTGAGCAATCATCTTGCTGACACGCTTGATACGGCGGATAGTCTCGCAATACAATTTCTGCGGCGGGAACTGGATAGTAGCATCACCGGAATGAACACCGGCGAACTCGATATGCTCACTGATGGCGTATGCGATAATCTCACCGTTTTTAGCCACTGCATCCATCTCCACCTCCTTGGCATGCTCAATGAAACGGCTCACCACAACAGGGTGATCTTCTGAAACGTTTGCTGCAAGTTGCAGGAAACGCTCCAACTCATCGTTGTTTGAGCATACATTCATGGCAGCACCAGAAAGCACGTACGACGGACGGACAAGAACAGGGAATCCTACCTTTTCGATAAACTTGTTAATGTCGTCCATGGATGTTAGGGCACTCCATTCCGGTTGGTCGATACCGTTGCGTGACAGCATCGAGGAGAACTTAGCTCTGTCCTCCGCATTGTCAATGTCCTTCGCTGATGTACCGAGAATAGGCACGTTCTGCGAATCGAGACGCATGGCAAGGTTGTTTGGTATCTGACCGCCAGTAGAGACGATAACTCCGTAAGGACATTCCAATTCAATGATATCCATTACACGCTCAAAAGTCAATTCATCGAAATATAGCCTGTCGCACATATCATAGTCGGTTGACACCGTCTCAGGATTATAGTTTATCATCACACTCCTATAACCCTGCTTGCGGATAGTGTTCAACGCCTGCACGCCGCACCAGTCAAACTCCACCGAACTGCCGATACGGTATGCTCCTGAACCGAGAACCACGATGGAACGCTTGTCCTTCTCAAATGTGATGTCGCTCTTTACACCTGCGTAAGTAACATACAGGTAGTTTGTCTGTGCCGGATATTCGGCTGCCAAAGTGTCAATCTGCTTGACAACTGGCAAGATACCATAACTCTTACGCAACTGACGTACTACAAGACCAGCCTTTGCCATATTGCCAAGTTCATGATCCAAACCCACTGCACGTGCTATCTGGAAGTCGGTGAAACCATAAACCTTCGCCTTTCTCAGCAATTCCTTGTCAAGAACATTCACGCTCTTGCACTTCTTGAGCGTCTCGTCAATGTCAATGATATTCTTCAGCTTGTATAAGAACCACTTGTCGATTTTCGTAAGCTCATGTATCTGGTCGATGGTATAGTCCTGGTGCATTGCCTTCGATATGATGAAGATACGCTTGTCAGTAGGCTCCTGCAACGCCTCATCGATATTATTGATTTCCAGTTCCTTGTTCTCCACGAAACCATGCATGCCCTGCCCTATCATGCGCAAGCCCTTCTGGATAGCCTCCTCGAAGTTGCGCCCGATTGCCATCACCTCACCGACCGATTTCATCGAAGAGCCAAGTTCACGGTCAACACCACGGAACTTGCTCAAGTCCCAGCGCGGTATCTTGCAAACTACATAGTCCAACGCCGGCTCGAAGAACGCACTTGTTGTCTTTGTAACTGAATTTTTCAGTTCAAACAGTCCGTAGCCAAGTCCTAATTTAGCCGCAACGAATGCCAACGGATAACCTGTGGCCTTTGAAGCAAGAGCGGAACTGCGGCTCAGTCGGGCATTTACCTCAATCACCCTGTAATCCTCACTCTGCGGGTCGAAGGCATACTGCACGTTACACTCGCCTACGATACCGATATGACGGATGATTTTTATTGACAGGGCACGGAGCTTATGATACTCGCTGTTTGTCAATGTCTGTGATGGAGCGATGACGATACTCTCGCCAGTGTGTATTCCCAGTGGGTCGAAATTCTCCATGTTACAGACCGTGATACAGTTGTCGTAACGGTCACGCACAACCTCATACTCAATCTCCTTCCAGCCTTTGAGACTCTTCTCGACGAGTACCTGCGGAGAGAATGAGAATGCCTTCTCCGCCAACTTGTTCAACTCTTCCTCGTTGTCACAGAAACCACTGCCGAGACCACCGAGGGCGTATGCAGCACGTATGATTACAGGATAACCCAATTCTGCAGCCGCCTTGCGTGCGTGCTCTATGTTCTCACAAGCCTCACTCTTGATTGTCTTTACGTTGATTTCAGTAAGACGCTCCACGAACAGCTCACGGTCTTCGGTGTCCATGATAGCCTGAACAGGAGTACCGAGCACCTGCACGTTGTATTTCTCCAACACACCGCTCTTGTAAAGGTCAACGCCGCAGTTGAGTGCCGTCTGACCGCCGAAAGACAACAGTATTCCGTCGGGACGTTCTTTCTCGATTACCCTCTCAACGAAATACGGCTGCACCGGAAGGAAATAAATCCTGTCGGCTACACCGTCAGATGTCTGCACCGTGGCGATGTTAGGGTTAATGAGGATTGTCTCTATGCCTTCCTCCCTCAACGCCTTCAACGCCTGTGAACCGGAATAGTCAAACTCGCCTGCCTCACCTATCTTCAATGCTCCTGAACCGAGAAGCAATACTTTCTTTATATCATTGTTTTTCATCTTTTTCCTTTGTATATCCGTTAACCTACGCTTATAACGATAATTATTTCAAGAGTCCGACAAACCTGTCAAACATAAATTCTGTGTCAACAGGACCAGAGCATGCCTCTGGGTGGAACTGACTGGAGAACCATGGGTTTGTCTTGTGGCGGATACCCTCATTGCTGCCGTCGTTCATGTTCACGAAAAGTTCTTCCCAATCCTTGCCCAACGTCAGTCCGTCAACGGCATAACCGTGATTTTGACTTGTCACATAGCAGTTGTCTGTTCCTACCATGCGCACGGGTTGGTTGTGTGAGCGATGTCCGTATTTCAGTTTGTATATCTTCGCACCTCCTGCCTTTGCCAACAACTGGTTGCCCATACATATACCGCAGATCGGTTTTGTTGATATACTCATCTGCTTGCGTATGATGTTCACGGCATCCTCTATCATGTCAGGATCACCAGGACCGTTGGCAAGGAACAGACCATCAAAATCCATTGACGTATAGTCGTAATTCCACGGCACACGTATCACCTCGGCACCACGGTTTATAAGGCAACGGATGATATTGTTCTTCACGCCGCAATCCACAAGAACCACTTTCTTTCCTGCACCTTCATTGTAATGGATTATCTCCTTGCAGCTCACCATGTCCACAAAGTTCACACCGGCGTAATTGGCAGTAGGGATGTTGTCAGGCTCATCATCGAAAAGTATCTTGCCCATCATCACTCCATGCTCTCGAAGCAGTTTGGTCAGCTCACGGGTGTCTATGCCAGTAATGCCCGGCACATGCTCTCGTTTGAGCCAGTCAGCCAAACTCTCCACCGCATTCCAATGGTTGTATTCCTCACTGTAATCAGCCACAATAATCGCAGACGCATATATCCTGTCGCTCTCCATGAACGTGGCGATGCCGTTTGGCTCTACCGAGAATGGAGGAACGCCATAGTTGCCCACAAGGGGGTAAGTAAGCGTCATCAACTGACCAGCGTACGATGGGTCGGTAAGACTTTCTGGATAACCCATCATTGCAGTATTAAAAACAACCTCGCCAGCGACAGGACTGTCATAACCGAATGACTTTCCGTGGAACTTCGTCCCGTCTTCCAACAATAAAGTTACATTTCTCATATCTGTCAATATATATTTATGAAAAGAACAAGGTGAACACCTTGCCTTTTGCTTTTTCTATCAGAACAATTTCTGCTCGTACTTATAGACATTCTCTACAAAGTTGATAAACGCCCTGTTCACGAGTTTTGTACCGCCAGGTGTGGGATAGTTGCCCGTGAAATACCAGTCGCCCTTGTGGTTTGGGATAGCTTCGTGCAAGCCCTCAATCGACTGATATACGATGTCAACGGGTGTCTTCATTCCGTCAGGACGGAGTATCTCCACAATCTTCCTGTTTATCTCCTCAACGGTGAACGGCTTGTAGATATCCCTGACACAGTTTACCATCTCGTCTTTCGGCTTCTTGAGCTCCTCCTTACATTTATTATATGTATCGTCTATGACATTGTACATGCCACGCTCTTTCAACAATTCTATTGTCGCACGGAACACGCAGAACTCCTCCAAACTCGGCATGTCAATTCCGTAATAGTCGGGATAGCGGATTTGAGGTGAACTGCTCACTATCACTATCTTCTTCGGATGCAGACGGTCAAGGATTTTCAAGATACTCTCTTTCAGCGTAGTGCCGCGCACGATACTGTCGTCAATTATCACAAGATTGTCCTCGTATGGCACGAGGGACTCGTAGGTTACGTCATACACATGTGAGGCGAGGTCGTTGCGGGACGCTCCCTCCGTGATAAAGGTGCGCAGTTTTATGTCCTTCCACGCAATCTTTTCACTTCGTACATACTGGTGCATTATCTTACTGAGCTCCTCGTATGTAGGTATATGGTCCATGTTCTGTATGAACTCTATTTTCTTCTCGTTGATGTACCGCTTGAAACCGCTGAGCATGCCATAGAATGCCACTTCCGCCGTATTCGGGATGAACGAGAACACAGTATGCTCCGTGTCGTAATCAACTGATTTCAATATCGTTGGTGTCAGTTGCTCTCCGAGCTTCTTGCGCTCCTTGTAGATGTCTCTGTCTGACCCACGACTGAAATATATGCGTTCAAACGAGCATTTGCAGTCGCCTTTCTGTTCCAATATTCTCGATACCGTGCAATCGCCATGACGGTTCACGATAAGTGCACAACCAGGTTCGAGCTCCTCTATATCATCGCACTCTAAGTCAAATGTTGTCTGTAACACTGGTCGCTCACTGGCGAGCACCACTATCTCATCGTTCTTATAATAGAAAGCAGGACGGATGCCCCATGGGTCACGCATGGAGAACATCTCTCCACTGCCTGTAATGCCGCACATCACATAACCGCCGTCGAAATCATTCATCGTCGTCTTGAGCACGTTCTCAATACAGATATTGTCCTCGATATAGCGGGTTATCTCCTGGTCTTTCAACCCTTTTTCCAATGCCTCCGCATAATTGCGCTCCACCTCACGGTCAAGGCGGTGCCCCATTAGCTCCAACGTTATGAAACTGTCGCTGTAAATTCTCGGCGACTGCCCCTGTCGGATTATCTTGCTGAATATCTCGTCGATATTT
Organism: Prevotella sp.; assembly: GCA_021203705.1. GTDB lineage: Bacteria > Bacteroidota > Bacteroidia > Bacteroidales > Bacteroidaceae > Prevotella. Next base: position 5,900 of record JAJQAR010000032.1, read on the forward strand.
GTCATGTTGAAATTTCCGCACAGGCATAGGTTCTTCGCCCTCCAGTTGTTGCGGCGCAGGAACGGATGAACATACGACAAGCCGCTTTTGCCTGTGGTGGAATAACGGAGATGTCCCATATACAGCTCCCCTGCGAAGGGCAGGTTGCGCTTGGCATAGTTCACATTGGAAAGCTGGTAGGGAGTGGTCTCCCTGAACTTCTTCTGGACATTGCCGAAAATCTCCTTTATAGCGTTTGACCCTTCAGCACGCTCACGGAACATGAACTCCGATCCAGGAACGGCATCGAGGTTGACGCACGCCATTCCCGCGCCTTCCTGTCCTCTGTTGTGCTCCTTCTCCATCATAAGATAGAGTTTGTTGAGCCCAAACATCCACGTCCCGTATTTCTGCTGGTAGTATTCCAATGGCTTGAGCAATCTCACCATCGCAACTCCACACTCATGCTTCAAAGGTTCCATTTCTATGAATAGTTAAAAAGCTAATAGGTATGACATTAATCATTTTATAAAAGATTTCGACATTATCCATTAGCTTTCCATTTTATTTCTTTATTCTACAGTAACTGACTTCGCCAAATT
>JAJQAR010000016.1 GCA_021203705.1 Prevotella sp.
AATATAAGGGCTGTAACATACGGCATTTTGACAACTTTTTATGCTGTTTGCCACACGGTGGGATTAAAAAATCGGTGCAAAGGAAATAATTTTTATTTAAAGGTGCAAATGTTTTTGACAAAAAAGTGTTTAATCTTGCACACAAGGTGTATGTTTGTGCAGCTTTTTACAAGTTATCACTTGTTTTTTTAAACTTTTTTAGCTGTTATGAATGGTTATTGCCTTATTTCTCCCTCCTAACAGGATATTCGTTGCGTAATTGCTCAAACTTTTCTGGCGAGGCTTTCAAATGTGCGCTGTCTTCAATCGGATTATAGAGTTGGAGATGGCGGATTTCCTCGTCATCAGAAGGAACAAAACTGTTTGGCAATGTTGGTGGTTCGATATGTGGGCAGTTTTTTATGCCGAAATGATGGCATAGTCCTTTCAGCACCATGTTGTCGGCATTCACCTTACCATCTGCACTGTACCCTGCTATGTGTGGAGTGCCGAGCCACACCCGTTGAAGTAGGTCGGGGTTTATCTTAGGCTCATTTTCCCATGTGTCTATTACCACGTCATGCACATTATTATAATTTATGGCATCGAGCAATGCAATATTATCTACCACACTGCCACGACTGGTGTTTATTATTATCGGTCGTCTCTCTAATCGTGAGAAGAAACCAGTATCTGCCAAATGGAATGTGGCGTATTTGCCTTGTCTCGTAAGTGGCACGTGAAATGTTATGATGTCGCTCTCCTTCTCGATGTCGCTCATCTCTACGAAATTTCCCTCATCACCTCTGTCCTTGCGAGGTGGGTCACACACTAATACCCTCATGCCGAAATCTGCCGCCACATGCGCCACCTTCGTTCCTACGTTTCCGCAACCCACAATACCCATTGTCTTTCCTTCGAGTTTGAAATTTTTCTCCCGTTTCAACAGTATGAGAACTGACTTGATATATTGTGCCACCGAAGAGGAGTTGCAACCAGGACAACTCATCCACTCAATACCGGCACGTTGCATATAATCGGTGTCGATATGGTCGTAGCCGATTGTCGCCGTGGCGAGAAACCTCACTCTGCTTCCGCCAAGCAATGCCTCATCGCAGTGGGTACGTGTCCTTACTATCAATGCGTCAGCATCGCACACATCATCCGGGCGTATGTCGATACCGTTTATATATACGGCATTGTCGGTAATCTTACTGATAGCCTCTCTTATATACGGAATCTTTGCGTCAATTACAATCTTCATATTAATTTTCAATTCTCAATTTTCAATTCTCAATTGTTTTAATTGCTAACTTTACAGGCACTGCAAAGTTAGCAATTAAAACGTATTTTTACGTTTTTTTATTTGGTATCTGAAAATAATCTGTTAAATTTGCAAAGAACAAACACACCTATCAGAAATGTCATTTACTGAACTTTGCAATAACGTTTTCATTAAGGCAATTAATGATTACCACCTTGTTAACGATGTTGACAACCCTATATGTAACCCGTACAATGAAGGGACAATAGAAAACAGTCTGTATCTGAAATGCTGGATAGACACCGTGCAGTGGCATCTTGAGGACATAATACGTGACCCGAACATAGACCTTGTGGCAGCCTTGCAGTTGAAACGCCGCATTGACCGCAGCAACCAGGAGCGTACCGACCTCGTGGAACAGATTGACAGTTACTTTCTCGATAAGTACAATGACGTGAAGGTGCTGCCCGATGCCCGCATAAATACGGAAAGTCCTGCCTGGGCGGTTGACAGGCTCTCTATCCTCGCACTGAAAATATATCACATGAAAGAGCAGACGGAGCGCGATGATGCTGATGTGGAGCATAAGCAGAGATGTCAGCAGAAACTCGACATCCTTCTGCAACAGCAGGTGGATCTCAGTACGGCAATCGACCAGCTTCTCGATGATATAGCGCAAGGGCGTAAGTATATGAAGGTGTACCGCCAGATGAAGATGTACAACGACCCTGCCACCAATCCAGTCCTTTATGCTAAGAAAGACAAATGAAGACTGACCATATTCTCATAATCAGGTTCTCTGCCATGGGTGATGTCGCAATGACAGTGCCGGTGGTTGATTCTCTCGCACGGCAATATCCTGATGTGAGGATAACAATGCTGAGCCGTCCTTTCGTGCGCCCGTTTTTCGAGCACATGCCATCGAATGTGGGGGTTATGGAGGCTGATCTGAACAGGGAATATAAGGGTATGATAGGATTGAACGCCCTCTACCGCCGGTTGACGGCGAAGAATTTCACAGCCATAGCCGACTTGCATAACGTGTTGCGCTCCGACTATCTGCGTATGCGTTTCAACATAGACCGTTATAGGGTGGAGCATATCGACAAGCACCGTGCCGGCAGGAAGGCACTTGTGGCGTATTCTGGAAAGCAGTTGGTACAGCAGCCTACGCCATTCGACAACTATGCCGATGTGTTCAAGCGTCTCGGTTATCCCATAAAGATTGATTTCACTTCGATATTTCCGCCAGAGGGTGGTGATATGAGTGAGCTGCCTCATGCCCTTGATCTGCCGAAAGAAAAAGATCGGTGGATTGGCATTGCCCCTTTTGCAGCTCATGTAGGCAAGGCATATCCTACCAGGTTGATGGAGGAGGCGATAGTCAAGTTGATCGACCACCATCCAAACAGCAGGATATTTCTTTTCGGCGGCAAGAATGATAATCTTGACATATTCAAGAAATGGTGCGACAAGTTCTCTCAGTGCGTGAATGTCCCGCAATATGTAAGAAACCTGCGTCAGGAATTAATCCTGATGAGTCACCTTGACGTAATGGTGTCGATGGATAGTGCCAATATGCACATGGCTTCTATTGTGGGAACTACCGTTGTCAGTGTGTGGGGAGCTACTCATCCTTTTGCCGGCTTCTTAGGCTGGAATCAGAAAATGGAGAATGTAGTGCAGATTGACTTGCCATGTCGCCCGTGCAGTATTTTCGGCAACAACCTATGTATGAGGGAAGATTATGCTTGTCTTAAAAATATCTCTCCAGAACTCATTGTAGCTAAGGTTGACAGGGTTCTCTGTGAGATGCCATTGGAAATTCTTTCCACGTAAAGTGGAATTAATAAAATACCGTTATAAGCGGGAAATAGTGATTAGTTTTTTTATTATTTAATTAGAAGAAAGGAAAAATTATGAAAAAGTATGTTTGTGACACATGTGGTTATATTTATGATCCTGAAGTAGGTGACCCTGACAGTGGAATACAGCCGGGAACGGCTTTCGAGGATATTCCTGACGATTGGGTATGTCCTCTGTGTGGCGTTGGAAAGGATGAGTTTTCCGTTGTTGAGGACGACTAATTAGAAATATGATAAGTTGAAATGAAAAATTCTCCCAATCGGGAGAATTTTTCATTTCAGGTGTTTCAGCATCCACTCACAGTGCCCTTGTTCTGTCTCCTCTGATGTCCAGTGCTCATTGATGGGCGTGAGCAGACATTCTTTTGGACAGGTCAGAGTGTTCCATACAGCGTATGAAGTTGTCGGAGGACAGGTACTGTCATTATAGCCCCATGTCATATATGTGTCTGCCGTAACATAGCGTGCGAAGTTTACTACATCATAATATGCCATTGTGGTGATGTTCTCCGGTGTCATCATGTCCTTACTGAAATGAGGATAACCGCCGGTTAGTCCTGCACTGTATGCCGCCATATCGCTAAGGGCAGGGTGGTTAACTATACACTGCGTAACCCTGTTGTCAAGACCGGCTGCCACAATCGAGAGAGCACCGCCCTGACTGCCTCCTTGCATTATCACGTTACGCCCGTCCCACTCTGGTAGACTTGTCAGCAGGTCGATACAGCGCACTAAGGAGAGATACACCCGTTTCATATAATAGCGGTCACGGTCATCTAATCCGTTGTTCAAATATCCGTTCTCCCTGCCATTGAATGCCCTGCTTATCTCATCGAATTTCTCGTCCGACATACGTGGATCCAGACCATGTATTTCCATTTCCATACGTATGCAGCCGTTGTCAGCGTAATACCTGTGGCGGAGCGGCTCCTTGATTGTCTTTATACCGGCACCAGGAGGACAGAGCACAACAGGACAACTGCCTTTCTGTGCGTTCTTCGGTATGAACAGGTAAGCGTAAACCGCCTGTTTCTGCTTGTTTATCGTAAGTTTCACGAGGTAACAGTCGGCCTTGTCAGTGCAGTATTCTGTTGCAAGTTCCTTAGTGTATGTCAAAGGAAATGACTTCAACTCCTCAAGATTTTTGTCCCAGAATGCCTTGAAGTCATCTGGCTCTTTGGTGAATGGTACTATCTTGTCAACGGAAAACCCTACTTTGATATGATGTACATATTTCGTGCCGTCAACGGTTGTTGATAACCGCAGGTCACGGAAACCTGGCGTGTTCCTTGTGCCGATGTTTATTGTTCCCCTGCCGTTCTTCAACTTTGCTGTTCCCTCGCTGTCTGCATCGAGCATATCATCGGCAATCTCATAACTTACCTCGCAGTCACGGGGTATTCCATATTTGTAAAACTGCACTTCTATTGTGGCTTTCTCGCCTGTCTCATACAACCAGTCGGCATGGTCAGGAACTGTCACCCATAGGTAATCAGAACGGTACGGATAGTTCTCCGCACTTGCCCCAATCGCCGTAAGGCACAACAACATCACTGCAACTACAATATTCCTCATAGTATTATTTCTTATTTTGCGAAGCACCACCCCGTAGGCAACTCTTCATTCTTAACTCTTAACTCTTCACTCCCCTATACTCCGTAGGTAATTCTTAATTCTTAATTCTTAATTTGAAACTCGCTAATCCTGCGAGTTTCAGATGAGAAGCTTACCCCAATCTTATACATCTTTCTTCCGTCATCTGCAAAAGCAAGCATATATTCTTTCGAGTCTATTTGCGCAAGCGCTTTCTCTGCCGGAACGTCAACTTTCAGCTCCATAACATAAATATAATCTTTCGTTTTCACAACCATATCAATACGCCCATCCGATGTCATGTACTCCACATCCACGTAGAAACCCACCAACCTGAATATCAGGAACATCGTGTTCTGGAAATATATCTCTAACTCACCTGCCAAGGCGTATTTCCCACCGGCAAGAAAATTCTTCAGACTTGACATAAATCCCTCAGGATTACCTCCTCTCACATATTTAACAAACTTTGTAATAAAGCCCTTGCTCTTTGTCTTGTCATTATTGGTATAAATTGGCAACAGGTATCTCATAAAACCGTTCTCAACCTCACCATTAGGAAAACCAAGCGTGTATTCCTCAAACTCCTCATCATATCCCTTTATCGTCAGATAACCGCTCTGGTATAACATAGGTATTGGCGAATCATTAAGCGACTCCACCTGCCCAAGCATGTCTGACGTAATCACCTCATTTTGCAGCTCATTCAGGTTATAATCATTGTTCTTCAACATCTTCACAAGGAACGACGGCGTGCCGCTCTCGAACCAGTAATAACCCAACTCCCCATCTTCCAAAGCGTTCAGCAGACTGAATGGATTGTACATTCCAGGAGAATTGGGAGCAAAATGATAGCCGTCGTACTTCTTTTTCAGTTTTTCGCATGCCTCATCGTAAGTAATATTATTCTTATCCGCAAGTTTCTTTATGGAATCCTCAAAATAAGTATGCAGTTCCTTCTCGCTTATACCGCAAATATCGGCATAACGCTCATCTAAAGTAATATCTTTTAAGTTGTTAAGGTCGCTAAACACACTCAGCCGGCTGAATTTCGACACGCCCGTGAGGAAGGCGAAACGGATATAGTCGCTTTGGGTTTTCAATACTGAATATATCGACTTTAACTTGCGGCGGAACTGTTCCTGCAGCTCCTCATCGTCAATCGCCGTAAGAATGGGCTTGTCGTACTCGTCAACCAATATCACCACTTGCAGACCTGTCTTCTTGTATGCACGCTCTATGATACCCTTAAAACGGGAAGTAAGCGTTTCCTCAGTTTCCAATGAGCCATAAATCATTTCCCATTTTGCAAGAATTGTATTCAATTCCTTTTCCAAATTATCCACAGAATCGTATTCCCCGGAGTTCAGGTCCAAATGCAATACTGGATATTGTTTCCACTCCTTCTCCAACTTTTCGATGGCAAGTCCTTTGAACAGTTCTTTCCTGCCCTCAAAATACGCCTTCATTGCGGAAACCAACAAAGATTTTCCGAAACGGCGCGGACGGGAGAGGAAATAATACCGTCCACTCGATATGAGGTCATACATTCGCGCCGTCTTGTCAACGTAAACGTAACCGTTTGTTATTACAGTCTCAAATCCCTGTATTCCTATTGGATATAACATATATGTTAACTTTGTTTGCAAAGTTAACATTTTTCTTTCAACTATTCAAATTTCCTATCTAAATTAATGATTAATCGTGTTTTTCGCCAAACCTCTTTAATTGAATGCATTAGGCTTCAGCCGCACATTTACTTTCA
>JAJQAR010000296.1 GCA_021203705.1 Prevotella sp.
CCAAGGTTGCGGTTGTACGTTGTAACGGTACTTGTGAATTACGTCCACGCATTGCAGAGTACAATGGTCTTAGGACATGTACGGCGATGAACGCCTGCGGTGCTGGTGAGACGGGTTGCGGCTTTGGCTGTCTTGGCTGTGGCGATTGCGTCAATGCTTGTAATTTTGGTGCGATAATGATGAACGCCGAGACAGGCTTGCCGGAAGTTGATGAGGAGAAGTGTACTTCCTGTGGTGCCTGTGTCAAGGCATGTCCGCGACACATCATTGAGCTTCGCAAGAAGGGTATTAAGAATCGCCGTGTGTATGTCCGTTGCGTGAACAAGGACAAGGGTGCCGTTGCCAAGAAAGCATGTAATGCAGCATGTATCGGTTGCGGTAAGTGTGAGAAGGAGTGTAAGTTCGGTGCCATCAAGGTAGAGAGCAACCTCTCTTACATCGATCCTAACGTATGTCGTCTCTGTCGTAAGTGTGTTGAGGCTTGTCCTACACACGCTATTGTTGCAGTTAATTTCCCTGCACCTAAGCCACGTGCTGAAAAGCCGGCGGATGCTGCGGAGAAGGTAGAACCAAAACAGGAGGAGGTTAAAGCATGAATTTGAAAACTTTCAGAATAGGCGGTGTACATCCAGAAGAGAACAAGATATCAGCTGAGTCTGCAACGCAGGTGGCAAAGTTGCCTAAGGAGGCGATATTCCCATTGTCACAGCACATCGGTGCACCGGCAAAGCCCGTTGTTGCCAAGGGTGATAAGGTGAAGGTAGGAACGCTCCTCGCAGAGGCAGGCGGTTTCGTTTCAGCACCTATCTACTCCTCTGTTTCAGGAACGGTAACGAAGATAGATACAGCTATCGACGGTTCTGGTTACCGTAAGCCAGTTATTATAGTAAAGGTGGAAGGTGACGAGTGGGAAGATAGCATCGACCGCTCAACCAAGCTTGAGACGCTTGCCGCACACCCGGAGCTTACCCCGGAGGAGATTGTGGAGCGTATCAAGAAGGCAGGTGTTACAGGTATGGGTGGTGCCGGTTTCCCGACATTCATCAAGCTATGCCCTCCACCGACAGCAAAGGCAGAGTGCGTGATTATCAATGGTGTTGAGTGTGAGCCATATATCACGGCAGATTACCGCTTGATGATGGAGCATTCCGATGAGATATTAGTAGGTCTCGACTTGCTTATGAAGGCAGCAAAGGTTACTAAGGGTTATATAGGTATTGAGGACAACAAGCCGAAGGCTATTGAGCTCTTTGAGCAGAAGACGGCAAGCAATCCCAATGTAGAAGTTGTAGCTCTTAAGAAGAAATATCCACAAGGCGGTGAGAAACAGCTTGTGGATGCCGTTATCCGTCGTCAGGTGCCCGCTCCGCCTGCAATACCTGTCAACGTGGGTGCTATCGTGCAGAATGTCGGTACGGCATACGCTGTTTACGAGGCTGTCATGAAGAACAAGCCATTGTTTGAGCGTTACACTACGGTAACGGGTAAGAAGGTTGCAAAACCTGGTAACTTCCTCGTACGTATGGGTACTCCGATGATTGACCTTATCAACGAGTGTGGCGGAATGCCGGAGGGTGACAACAAGTTGCTCGGTGGCGGTCCGATGATGGGTAAGGCTCTTACCTCCGTTGATGTTCCTATCTGCAAGGGTTCCAATAGTGTTACCATCCTTAGTGGTGATGATGCACGTCGCAAGGAGCCACAGCCGTGTATCCGTTGTGCTAAGTGCGTGAGTGCCTGCCCTATGGGTCTTGAGCCTTATCTCCTCGCTACGGCAAGTGCAAAGCACCTATGGGAGAAGGTGGAACAGGAGGACATCACCTCATGTATAGAGTGCGGTTCGTGCCAGTTCACGTGTCCCGCTAATCGTCCTATGCTTGACAACATACGTCTTGGAAAGAGTACTGTTATGGGTATAATAAGAGCACGTAATACAAAAAAATAAACTCTTTTCCTCGTCAGTAGCGTCTTAGCGATAGCGGCAGCGAAAAGCATGATGTTGTTGACAGAGAAAAGAAATATAATATAAAGAAAAATGGGCAAATTAATAGTATCATTATCGCCACATGCGCATAGCACAGACAGTGTACAGCGCAATATGTATGGTGTAATAATAGCCTTGATACCGGCATTGGTGGTCTCTTTCATATTCTTCGGAATAGGCTCTGCCATCGTTTGTGTGTCAAGTGTGGCGGCTTGTGTGTTTTTTGAGTGGGCGATAACAAAGTATATTTTGAGAAAACAACCCACTATCTGTGACGGTTCCGCCATTCTCACTGGTTTGTTGTTAGGCTTCAACCTGCCTTCAAACCTCCCTGTATGGATTATAATCATAGGTGCGTTGGTTGCCATAGGTATCGGCAAGCTGTCGTTCGGCGGACTTGGCTGCAACCCGTGGAACCCGGCTTTGGTAGGACGCTGCTTCTTGTTGGTTTCCTTCCCTGCACAGATGACCTCATGGCCTGTTGTCGGTCAGTTGACAAAGTACGTTGATGCAGAGACGGCTGCTACTCCGTTGAGCATTATGAAGACGGCAATCAAGTCGGGCGACCCTGCTGTTCTTCAGCAACTGCCAGACTCGATGACAATGCTGTTGGGAAATCCGTCTGCACTTGGTGCCGGTACTATCGGTGAGGTCTGTGCCTTGGCATTGATAATCGGTCTTATCTTCATGCTTTGGAAGAAGATTATCACATGGCATATACCAATCAGTATTCTTGCGACGGTATTCGTATTCAGTGGTATCATGCACCTCGCAAATCCTGTTTACGCAAGTCCTGTTGCCGAACTGTTGAGCGGTGGTTTGATGCTCGGTGCTATCTTCATGGCAACCGACTATGTAACATCACCGATGACAGGAAAAGGACAGATTCTCTACGGTATATTGATAGGAGTGTTGACAGTGATTATCCGTAACTGGGGCTCTTACCCGGAGGGTATGTCATTCGCCATCCTCATTATGAATTCGTTTACTCCGCTTATTAATGCATATATCAAACCAAAACGTTATGGTGAAGTTGTGAAGGAGGGAAAGAAATGAAAAAGTTAGAATCATCAATAACCAACATGATATTAGCCCTTGTAGGTGTGGCTGTTATCATGGGCTTTATCTTGGCTTACGTGAACACCGTTACGGCTGGTCCTATAGCCGCACAGAACGAGAAAACGCTTTCCGATGGTATAAAAGCCGTGATGGGAGGTGTTGACCTCACTGTCGCTGAGGATGTTACCGTTACGCAGAACATTGACGGAAAAGATGCCACATTCGTTGTTCACAAGGCTGTTGACAAGAGCAATAATCCTCTTGGTGTGGCTGTAGAGAGTACTACTGGCGGTTTCGGTGGCGACCTTAAGGTGCTTGTGGGCTTTGACCCTGAAGGCAACATTCTCGGTTACACTATACTGCAACATTCAGAGACGCCTGGACTTGGTGCAAAAGCAGGCAATTGGTTTCAGGAGGGCAAAGGCAGCATCATAGGCAAGAATCCTGGTAAGGATAATCTCACTGTTTCCAAAGACGGTGGTGATATTGATGCCATCACAGCCTCCACGATCACCAGTCGTGCATTCTTAAAGGCTGTCAATCAGGCATACGGAGCATATAGCGGAACTGATGTCGATACGGGTGCTACGCCTCAGCATGCCAAATAATCTAATTTAAATTTTAAGGATTATGAATTACATTAAAATATTAAATAACGGTATTATCAAGGAAAACCCGACCTTCGTGCTTCTCCTTGGTATGTGTCCTACGCTGGCTACCACCACGTCGGCTATCAATGGTATGTCAATGGGACTTGCCACGATGTTCGTGCTTATCTGTTCTAACATCGTTATATCTCTGATTAAGAACCTCACTCCTGACAAGGTACGCATCCCGGTGTTCATCGTTGTCATCGCCTCGTTCGTTACCATTCTGCAGATGCTCATGCAGGCTTTCGTGCCAGCTATCTACTCCACGCTCGGATTGTTCATCCCTCTTATCGTGGTTAACTGTATCATCCTCGGTAGAGCAGAGGCTTTCGCCTGTGGTCATGGACCGATAGAGAGTCTTTTCGATGGTCTTGGAATGGGCTTAGGATTTACAATCGCACTTACCATTCTCGGCGCTGTCCGTGAGATTCTTGGTGCCGGCTCGGTATTTGGTCTTGCCTTGCTTCCAGAGACATGCAACATGCTGTTGTTCGTTCTTCCTCCGGGAGCATTCATCACTTTGGGTTATCTTATCGCAATCGTAAACAGAATTAAGAAAGCTTGATTATGGAATATCTATTGATTTTTATTTCGGCGATTTTTGTGAACAACATCGTGTTGTCACAGTTCTTGGGTATCTGCCCGTTCCTTGGCGTGTCACAGAAAGTGTCCACCTCTATGGGTATGGGTGCTGCTGTCGCTTTCGTAATGACGCTTGCGACAATAGTTACCTGGCTTGTTCAGATGTACATATTGAATCCTTGTGGGCTGCAATATCTCCAGACGATAACATTTATTCTTGTCATCGCTGCTCTTGTGCAGATGGTTGAGATTATCCTCAAGAAAGTGTCTCCTGCCCTCTATCAGGCTCTCGGTATCTTCCTGCCATTGATTACCACCAACTGTGCCGTGCTCGGTGTGGCTATCTTGGTAATCCAGAAAGACTACTCACTGCTTAAGAGTGTTGTTTACGCTTTCTCTACCGCTATCGGTTTCGCCCTTGCATTGGTAACATTCGCTGGCATCCGTGAGCAGCTCGCTATGGTCAACGTGCCGAAGGGCATGAAGGGCATGGCTATAGTGCTTGTTACTGCTGGTTTGCTGAGCCTTGCATTCATGGGCTTCTCTGGTGTTGATGGTGGATTGAGAACAGTATTCGGTCTTGACTAAACAATATGATTTCAATCAATATAGTCAACGTTGTGACCCAAAAGCTCACAACGTTGATTGTTTAATACTTATAAAAGAATAACAACGATGAAACATACAATATTGGTAACAGGTGGTACAGGGTTTATAGGTTCACATACCACGGTAGAATTACAGCAGGCAGGTTACAAGGTTGTGATTGTTGACAATCTGTCCAATTCGAAGATTGAAGTGGTTGATGGTATAGAGAAGATTACCGGTGTGCGCCCCGCTTTCGAGCAGGTTGATTGTTGCGATCTTAAAGGAATGGAGAATGTGTTTGCCAAGTACAAAGATATCAAGGGTATCATCCATTTCGCCGCAAGTAAGGCTGTTGGTGAGAGTGTGCAGAAGCCGCTCCTTTACTACCGTAACAACATCACAAGTTTGTTGAATATGCTGGAACTGATGCCTAAATTTGATGTCAAGGGTATCATCTTCTCTTCAAGCTGCACTGTTTACGGACAGCCTACACCTGAAAACCTTCCTGTAACTGAGGAGGCTCCTATCCAAAAGGCGTTGAGTCCATACGGAAATACCAAACAGATTAACGAGGAGATAATCTGCGACTTCATTCATAGCGGTGCGCCTATCAAGTCGATTATCCTCAGATATTTCAACCCGATTGGTGCCCACCCAACGGCATACATTGGAGAGCTGCCCAACGGTGTGCCTATGAACCTTATCCCGTTTGTAACACAGACGGCTATCGGAATACGCAAGCAGTTGAAGATATTCGGCAACGACTACAACACGCCTGACGGCACCTGCATCCGCGACTATATCTATGTGGTTGACCTTGCCAAGGCTCATGTGAAGGCAATGGAGCGGGTACTTGACAATCCTGATACCGACGCTGTTGAGTATTTCAACATCGGCACTGGTTCTGGCGTAAGTACTCTTGAGGTTGTCGAGGGCTTCGAGAAGGCAACTGGCGTGAAACTCAACTGGGAATATGCTCCCCGTCGTGAGGGTGACATTGAGAAGGTATGGGGCAATGTTGACAAAGCAAACAAGGTGCTCGGCTGGAAGGCAGAGAACAGTCTCGAAGATACCCTGCGTTCCGCATGGAAATGGCAGTTGAAATTGAAAGAAGAAGGATTGTAAGCCTTCTTCTTTCAAAATTGAGAATTTTCCGATTGAGCGTGAGGAAAATCACTGAAAGTAATTCATTGAGTCTGCGTTAAATGTAGGAACATAATTTATTATGTCCGCACGCACGAAGAGGCGTATCTGTTTTCAAGTTTTCAAAAAGTAAAGTGTTTATATGAAAAACGCAACATTATGTTACAGTTAAAAAAGGTAAATATACAGCTTTAATTGTAAATTTTTCTAAATTTGTCTTAACAAAATGCTAATATAACAAATATAAACATTACTTTTGTAAAAAATTGGCACTTTTACGGAGATATGTGTGCGGTGTCATATTAAATAAGCTGTTTTTGGAGACAGATAACCCTAAATAATGGAACAGCAAACCATAGACCGATCAGGCTCTGACAGCCTGAAAACGTTAGATAACTTTAAATCAAGATGAGTGTGGAAAGTCTCACCTTAATTATATAT
>JAJQAR010000018.1 GCA_021203705.1 Prevotella sp.
CTCTTTGTACTGTTGCGTATTTCCTCATCCGAGATGTTGGCTGCCCATACACCTGCGTAGGCAAGGAAGAAACGTTGATCGGCGGCGAGACCGCCGATGTCGTTCAGAGGAGCATCCTTTGTAGCATTTTTATAAGCGTTGAAGGCAACCTGCAAACCACCGTGGTCGGCGAGGTTCTCACCCAATGTAAGAGCACCGTTGGCGTTCAGGTCAGGCAACACCTTGATATTAGAGAAGAAATCAGCATACTGCTTTGAGCGTGCGGTGAAGTTATCTGCGTCAGAAGCCGTCCACCAGTCAGTCATATTACCGTTCTTGTCATAGTGTCTGCCCTGGTCATCAAATCCGTGAGTCATCTCATGTCCGATTACAACACCGATAGCACCATAGTTGAATGCGTCATCTGCTGTCGGGTCAAAGAAAGGCACTTGCAGAATGCCAGCAGGGAAACAGATCTCGTTGGTGGTAGGGTTGTAGTATGCGTTCACCGTCTGCGGAGTCATAAACCACTCATCCTTGTCAACAGGTTTACCGGCACGATAGTCGATGTCCCACTTCTCCCAGAATGCATGGCAGTTCTGCGCATTTTCATAATAGGAGAGGGTAGGATCGATTGTCAGTCTGGAAATATCCTTCCACTTATTAGGATAGCCTATTTTAACGTAGAACGAACTCAACTTGTCGAGAGCAGCCTGTTTTGTAGTGTCGCTCATCCAGTCCTGTGCCTTTATGCGTTCAGCGAGAGAGGTTTGCAGGTTTGCCACCAATTTCTCCATTCTCTCCTTAGAGGAAGCGGGGAAATAACGCTCCACGTACATCTTGCCGAGAGCCTCACCCATCTGCCTTTCCACCTGATTTGTCGCCAATTTCCAGCGGGGATGATTTTCCTTGCGCCCTGACATCGTTTTTCCGAAGAAGTCGAAGTTGGCTGCCACCACGTCATCGCTAAGATAACTTGCGGCACTCAGGATAACGTCCCATTCCATATATGCACGCAACTCATCGGCAGACATATTTGCCATAATACCGTCAGCAGCCTTTACGAAAGAAGGCTGGCCAACTACAAGTTCGTTGAAGCAATCCTTGTTCACACCCTCTGCAACGAGCAGTTTTGTAAGACCTACATTAGGGTAGCTTGCCTCAAACTCGCTGATTGTAGTCTTGTTATAGTTAGCCTCTACATCTCTCAACTCTGTACGTGACTTGGAAACCTCTGCAAGGGCAGTCTCCACTTTCATGATGTCCTGCATCTTCTGTTGCGCCACGTCTTCCGGAAAACCGAAGATAATGAACATGCGCACGATATGCTTCTTGTAAGCCTCACGGATGCTTGTCGTTGCCGTGTCTGTGTCAAGGTAATACTCCTTTTGTCCGAGAAAAAGACCACCTTGACTGACGTTTAGGATATTCATACTTGCGTTCTTTTCGTCAGCACCGAAACCCACACGCATTGGCACACCGTAAGCGAACAAAGCGTATTTGAGTTGCAGATCACGCAAAGCATTGACAGTCTGCGCACTTTCCATTTCGTTGATCAACGGCATTACAGGAGCTACGCCATCGTTGTTGCGACGTACCGAGTCCATTGCCAACTTATAGAAATCACTCAATTTCTGTTCAACACTGCCGACAGGATAGGATCCATTCAGCAACTCATTGAGAATGCCGTTGATACGCTCACCATTGTCTTTGTCAAGCTGGTCAAAACTGCCGAAACGGGAATAAGCCGCAGGCAACGGGTTCTTCTTCATCCAACCGCCACAAGCGTACTGGAAGAAGTCATCGGCAGCCCTTACGCTGTTGTCAAGGTTGGTCAGGTCGATACCCGATTTCAAACCCTGTGCGCTGACCGATAGGGTAGCGGACGCGAACAGAACTGCTGGAATAATTTGTCTCATTTTCATTTCTCTCTTTTTATTTATTGGTTATTGTTATATATTTTTATTTAATTAAAATCCCTATTCATCCAAATGTTCTCAAGCTACATTGAATTGTCAATTCTCAATTTGTGTGAAAAGTTTCCAAATTTTCACACAGTGTCGTCCACTTTTCCACTTCCTCGTCAAGAGCTTTCTTTGTGGAAGTGTATTCAGTGATTAGTGTCATATCGCTTGCGGATTCAGGGTTGCAGAGTATGCAATCAAGTTCCTTGAGGCGTTTTTCCATAGCCTCTATCTTGCGCTCGGAGTCAGCGACAGCCTTTTCCGCCTTGCGTAGCTTTCTCTGAAATTCCTTACGTTCCTCGTAGGACTGGCGAGATTCCGACTGCCCCTGTTGTTCCGTAGAGGCTGTGTCCGTTTTATCAGTATTTTCTTCAGATTTCTGCTTGACCGACTTGGATATTCCCAACGCATCGAGAGACGAGATATTATGGGAGCGCAGGAAGTCATAAATTCCGCCGATATGTTCCCTGACGCTGCCGCCACCAAACTCATACACCTTTGTAACAAGTCCATCGAGAAACTCCCTGTCGTGGCTCACGATTATTGCTGTACCGTCGAATGCTCTTATAGCCTCTTTCAGCACGTCTTTTGAAGGCATGTCGAGATGGTTTGTCGGCTCATCGAGAATTAGCAGGTTTACAGGTTCAAGCAGCAGCCTTATCATGGCAAGACGACTTCTCTCACCGCCGCTAAGTACCTTTACTTTCTTCTCCGATGCCTCGCCACCGAACATGAAAGCACCTAATATATTGTTTATCTTTAAACGGATGTCTCCTTTCGCCACATCATCAATTGTCTGGAACACACTGATATTCTCATCAAGCAGTTGCGCCTGGTTCTGGGCAAAGTAACCAATTTGAATGTTATGTCCGATTTTCAGGTTGCCAGTAAACGGTATTTCACCCATGATGCACTTCACGAGAGTTGTCTTTCCCTCACCGTTCTTGCCCACAAACGCCACTTTCTCGCCACGGCGGATAGTCAACGTAACATGGTCGAACACGGTATGCTCTCCGTAATCCTTACGCACATCATCACAGATAACAGGGAAATCGCCACTGCGGAGACAGGGTGGGAATTTCAGGTGCATAACAGAGGTGTCCACCTCGTCGATCTCAATCGGCACAATCTTTTCCAGCATCTTGATGCGGCTCTGCACCTGCACAGCCTTAGAAGGCTTGTATCTGAAACGCTCGATAAATTCCCTTGTGTCGGCAATCTCTTTCTGCTGGTTCTCGTAGGCACGCAACTGCTGTTCACGTCGCTCGGCACGGAGCTTCACGAACTCGTCGTATTTAACCTTATAATCAGTCAGTTTGCCGCAACTGATTTCCATTGTGCGGTTGCATACGTTGTTTATGAATGCACGGTCGTGACTTACAAGAACTACGGCTTTCGCACTCTGTGCAAGAAATTGCTCAAGCCATTGAATACTCTCTATGTCAAGGTGGTTGGTAGGCTCGTCAAGCAAAAGCACGTCAGGACGGCTGAGCAGTAGTTTAGCCAATTCGATACGCATTCTCCAACCGCCACTGAACTCACCAGTGGGACGGTCAAAGTCTGTGCGGAGAAAGCCCAATCCCAACAATGTACGCTCAATATCCGCCTCGTAATTGTCTGCACCCAACAGCATATAGCGGTCGTGCTCCTGAGTGAACTTCTGCACTAACGCAAGGTATTCATCACTCTCATAATCAGTACGTTGTGAGAGTTCGGCATTCATCTTGTCAAGACGGTTTTTCAGTTCTGTATTCCCCTTAAACGCCTTGCGTACCTCCTCACGCACGGTGGTATTGTCCTGCAAAATCATCACCTGCGGAAGATAGCCGACAGTAGAGCCGCTTGACACCGTGACAGCGCCTTCCGTGGGATGCTGTATGCCACACAGAATTTTCAGCAATGTCGATTTTCCCGCCCCGTTCTTGCCAACCAACGCAATGCGGTCACGGTCGTTTATCACGAAATTGACATCGCTGAATAATGGCTTTATGCCAAACTCTATCTTTAAATTATTTACAGTTATCAATCAAATTGAGAATGTTTCGATTATGCGAATTGTCAACCATGCTCACAAGCAAAATAGAACTTTTAACATGGCCTCAATAAATTGGACCCCTACAATCTTAATTCTGGAAATATTTTGCGACAAAGGCTTCGAGTTCCTCTCCTCTCAGTTCCGTGGCGAGGAGTTTTCCTTTGCTATCGACGAGCATGGTGTAGGGAATGGAGCGGATGCCGTATTTCACCGCCACCTGATTGTCCCAGCCCTGCAAGTCAGACACCTGTGTCCATGTCATGTTCATGCCTTTTACAGCATTTGTCCATTGCTCTTTATCCTCATCGAGTGAGACACCAATAATGCCAAGTCCTTTGTCCTTATAGTTATTATAGATGTTCACCAAATTGGGCATTTCACGCCTGCAAGGAGGGCACCAACTCGCCCAGAAATCGATTATTGTAATCTTGTGCTTGGCAAACTCTTCAGTCGCGTCAACGAGTATGTCGTCCATATCGTTTTGCGTGAAAGAAATCACGTCAGGATTATCCTCTGACGGCTCCTCTACCGTTTCCGTTGTGGAAATTTTGTTGTCTGCCTTGCTTTTATTCTGTTGGCATGCCGTCAGTGCGAACAAAACGGCTACCACGCTGCAAATATAGCATATTTTCATTTAGAACAGATATTGCGAACTGATACTCTGGTGACTGATCACCCTGCGTATAGTCTCTGCGAACATTTCGGCAACCGACAACTGTTTCACTTTGGAACTGCGTTTTGAATATGGTATAGAGTCAGTGAACACTATTTCCTCAAGAGCCGAATTTTCAACCCTTTCGGTAGCAGGACCGCTCATCACGCAATGTGAGGCGCACGCCCTGACACTCCTTGCACCAGCCTCTTTCATTATGTCAGCAGCCATTGTTATAGTGCCGGCAGTGTCAACCATATCGTCAATCAGCACAACATTCTTGTCCTTCACATCACCGATAATCTGCATACTTGCAATGACATTTGCCTTTGCGCGTGTCTTGTTGCAGAGAACCAACGGACAACCGAGATATTTTGCATAGTTGCTTGCTCGTTTACTGCCGCCCACGTCAGGAGAGGCGATTACCAAATTTTCGAGTTGCAGGCTTTGCAAATAGGGCAGTATAACACCCGAAGCATACAGGTGGTCAACAGGAACGTTGAAAAATCCCTGTATCTGGTCGGCATGCAAGTCCATTGTGATAAGGCGGTTGATACCGGCTACGGTGAGCAGGTCAGCCACCAACTTTGCTCCGATACTTACACGTGGCTTGTCTTTTCTGTCCTGACGTGCCCAACCGAAATAAGGAATTACGGCATTGACACTCTTTGCAGAGGCACGCTTTGCTGCGTCAATCATCAGGAGCAACTCCATGAGATTGTCAGAATTAGGGAATGTGCTTTGTACGAGGAATACATCACGCCCACGAATTGACTCCTCGTAAGAGACGGAAAATTCACCGTCAGAAAACTTAGTAATCACGAGATTGCCGAGACGACAGCCGAGGTATTTGCATATCTTCTCGCCCAAATACTTAGTACTCGTACCAGCGAATACCATTAGAGAACTTTCTTCGTCCATTTTGTTAATATCTTTGTTTGATTTGTTCATGAGACAGCTTTGAGGAATTTGTAGAAATGTGCGATGAGGTCTTTGTAGTCGAGTTCATTCTGTATGTCGAACCTGCGCCATAAGTCATCACGCACGACGACACCCCCGAAACCGAAATCCTTTGCGAGCCTTACGTTGTCGAGGTTGATGTCACCGAAGGCATAAACCCGTTTGTCGAGAAGTCCGTCGATACTTGCATCCTCGATTTGTTTTAGTGTAATAATCTGACCGCCTTCTTCTGTCAGATTGTCAAAAGAGCAGCGCAAAAAGACGTAATCAGCCTGCTTTTTCATAGTTGCCAACTGACTGATATCGGAGCATGTCATGCCATATTTTCCCTTGTAGTTGCTTGGCAGTTGTTGTATAGGGTCGTCAATATGTATGCCAGCCAAATTGAACTCGTTTTTCAGGTAGAAATGGTTGTGTACCACTATCTTACGACAAAGGGATTCTGGTAGCAGCGACAGCAACCGTTCTGTGTACATCGGGGATGCTCCCGGCTTGCAAATGTGCAAGTCATCCATGCCTTCGTCAAAGAGTGCTGTAAGAATTTTGTCCTCTTCAACGAAAAACGTAGGTTGGGTCATTATAACGAGCTTCATCGCTTGAATTGCAATTCAGACTGCAAAATTAGAAAATTTTTCCAAACCTACAATCACCAAATTATTAAAAAACTATATTGCAGGAAAATTATTGATGTAGGATGAAAATAATTGTGTAGTGAAATGCAATCTTTTGGTTGCTCTTTTTTAAGATAGCGGTTTTAAACATAACTCGTGCAGTTTAATAGACAATGCAATATAAATCCTGTAAAATAG
>JAJQAR010000275.1 GCA_021203705.1 Prevotella sp.
GGGCGGGGCTTGGCATTTATATTTCAAACACATCCATTTCGTAAGTCAATTCAGTCTCCGGGAATATCTCCCTCGCCTCTTTCAGAAAAACGCTCTCATCCTGATAACGTGAGGAGTAATGCCCGATAATCAGTCGTTTCACGTGGGCATCCCGTGCAACAGTTGCAGCCTGTGCCGCCGTACTGTGGTAATACGATTCCGCACGTTCCATGTTGTCAGAGCAATACGTTGATTCATGGTAGAGCAGGTCAACACCCTCAACTAATTCATACAGTTTGGGCATGTATTTCGTGTCGGAGCAATAGGCGTATGTACGTGGAGCGTCGGCTGGTATGGTGAGATGGGAATTAGGAATTACCGTTCCGTCATCCAACTGCCAGTCTGCCCCGTTCTTTATGTTGTTGATGTAGCAGGTGGGGATATTGTAGAATTTGATCATATCCGGGCGGATATGCGGCAGTGTTTGTTTTTCATGGAAAAGATAACCGCAGCATGGTATGCGGTGGTCGAGCGGTATTGTTGTGACGGTGACGGTCTTGTCTTCATAGACAACGTTGGAGGTTGTGGTGTCCACTTTATGGAAAACAACCTCGAAATCGAGTGAGTTGCAGAATGCCTCCATTTCATCGTGCAAAATCTTCTCAAAGTCCTCATGGGCATAGATATGCAGTGGGGCTGTCCTTCCCAATAATCCGAAAGTGGAGATCATCCCGATCACCCCGAAACAGTGGTCGCCATGCAGGTGTGAGATGAATATCGCGGTGAGCTTGCTGAAACTGATCTTCGAGCGGCGCAACTGCAATTGTGAGCCTTCACCGCAGTCGATCATGAACAACTTGTTCCTGATCTCCACAATCTGTGAAGAAGCATAATGTTTCAATGTTGGTAGGGCACTTCCACAACCGAGGATATGTATCTTAAATGGTAACATCTAACTGATTATCATCTTGTTCTTTTTTCTCATCCATTTCTTTTGACATCCGCTTGTAGTCGTATATGCCATCGCTGTTTTCAAGGAACAGAGAATCAGCTCCGAGTGAATAGATATCAAACGTGTCAGAGGAGAGAATAAGATGACCGTTGAATATTTTCCATTCCGTGTACGGATGAGAACTGTTTTTATCACTCACCACACTTCCTCCCTCGCATATCTCAAAACTCCTGTCCACGCTCTCCCACTTTCCGAGAAGTGATGTAAGGTTGATTACCTTTTTTGCATATAGGTTTCCGTCAACGTCCTTACCTGTTATCACGGCAAGCTGGTCGCTGACGAACAAGCCGCCTTGTACATCAGAACAGATCTCATCGTATTCATCATCATAAAGAGAGATGAATATCGAGTCGCCATTATCCTTTATCAGTTGCAGGATATGCATGGCGGTACTCTCGCCACACTTGCCATACATAGTACTGTCGACACCACTCTCATCCGAAGCGTCTGCTGTATTCTGCTGTGCCTTATTGTCATTGCAGCCTACTATTATCGCAGCTATGACAAATACAAAAAGCCATTTTATCGTTCTATTGTTCCTCATCCTTTTTTTCTTTTGCGAAGCATTTCCCCACATTCGGCTTCAGCCGCATCCACTCTTTATTCTTCACTCTTCACTCCCTCCCGGCATTTCGCTTCGTTCCACAGCCTGTCCATCTCCTCCAGCGACATTTCCGTAAGTGGCTTGCCTGCCTTTATGGAATGTTCCTCGATGTAGTTGAACCGTGAGATGAACTTCTGGTTGGTGTGTTCAAGGGCGTTGTCGGGATTCAGGTGATACAGTCGGGCGGCGTTGATAACACTGAACAGGAAATCACCAAGTTCCTTTGTGGAGTTTTCTTCATCACCTTTGCGTAATTCCACCTCTAATTCATCGAGCTCCTCACGTACTTTCGCCCATACATCGCCCTTGTCCTCCCAGTCGAAACCTACATTTCGAGCCTTATCCTGTATGCGGTATGCCTTTATCAGTGATGGCAGCGCATCAGGAATGCCTGATAGCACACTCTTGTTGCCGTCTTTTTCCTTCAACTTAATCTGCTCCCAGTTCTCAAGTACCTGTTCCGTTGTCTCTGCCTTTACGTTGCCATATACATGGGGATGACGGAAGATCAACTTATCCGCCTGGATGTTGCACACATCAGCGATGTCAAAGTCGCCTGTCTCACTGCCTATCAGAGCATAGAAACATACGTGCAGCAACACGTCGCCCAACTCCTTGCAGATGTTTTTCTTGTCATTTTTCATCAAGGCATCACACAGTTCGAATGTCTCCTCAATGGTATTTGGCCTTAGACTCTCGTTTGTCTGTTTTCTGTCCCACGGACATTTCACGCGCAGTGTGTCAAGCACATCGAGCAACCTGCCGAAAGCTGCTAATTTTTCTTCCTTTGTATGCATAAAATATATTTTCTGCAAAAGTAGAAATTTTCTATAAAAAATGTGTAAATTTGCACCGTTTTTTAAAATTAATTACAGCAGATGGAACTGGCAAGTAAGTACGACCCGAAAGACGTGGAGTCAAGATGGTATCAATATTGGCTTGACAACAAATTGTTCAGTAGCAAGCCCGACGGCAGGCAACCTTTTACTATCGTGATACCGCCGCCTAATGTTACCGGTGTGTTGCACATGGGACACATGTTGAACAACACTATTCAGGATATCCTCGTTAGGCGTGCCCGTATGGAGGGTAAGAACGCATGCTGGGTGCCGGGCACCGATCATGCCTCTATCGCTACGGAGGCGAAAGTGGTCAACAAACTTGCTGAACAGGGGATTAAGAAAACCGATATCTCCCGTGATGAGTTCCTCAAACATGCCTGGGACTGGACCGATGAGCACGGCGGTATCATCCTGAAACAGCTTCGCCGCTTAGGGGCAAGCTGCGACTGGGACCGCACGGCGTTCACTATGGATGAGCCTCGTTCTGAAGGCGTGATAAAGGTGTTCTGCGACCTGTACAATAAAGGTCTCATCTACCGTGGTGTGCGCATGGTCAACTGGGATCCGAAGGCTAAGACGGCATTGAGCGATGAGGAGGTGATATATACAGAGGAGCATAGCAAACTCTATTATCTCCGTTATAATGTCGTGGAGGAGCCAGGCAAGTATGCTGTCGTGGCTACCACCCGTCCTGAGACTATCATGGGTGATACTGCCGTATGTATCAACCCTGACGACGAGAAAAACGCCTGGCTTAAAGGCAAGCACGTCATTGTGCCTTTGATAAACAGGGAAGTGCCGATTATCGAGGATAGTTACGTTGAGATTGATTTCGGTACGGGCTGCCTGAAAGTTACCCCTGCGCATGACATCAACGACCATAATATCGGTCTGAAACATAATCTTGAGGTTATCGACATTTTCAACGATGATGGTACTATCTCTGAGGCTGCCGGCATTTACGTCGGCATGGACCGCATGGAGGTAAGGAAGGTTATCGAGGGTGACCTTAGGGATGCCGGTATGCTTGAGAAGGTAGAGGACTATAATAATAAGGTGGGATATTCAGAAAGGACAAAAGTGCCTATCGAACCAAAACTGTCAACACAATGGTTTCTCAAGATGAAGCATTTCGCTGACATGGCTCTTCCGCCTGTTATGAACGATGAGATAATGTTCTATCCGGCAAAATACAAGAATATCTACCGCCACTGGATGGAAAACATAAAGGACTGGTGTATCAGTCGCCAACTGTGGTGGGGGCATCGCATTCCGGCTTATTATCTGCCTGACAACGGTGGGGTAGTGGTTGCGGAGACGCCTGAAAAGGCTCTTGTGCTTGCTAAGGAAAAGAGTGGTAACGACAGTCTTACTATCGCTGACCTTCGTCAGGATGAGGACTGCCTCGACACGTGGTTCTCCTCCTGGTTGTGGCCTATCTCTGTGTTCAATGGTATCAACGACCCTGACAACGAGGAGATAAAATATTATTATCCTACATCCGACCTTGTTACGGCTCCCGACATCATTTTCTTCTGGGTTGCCCGCATGATAATGGCTGGATATGAGTACCGTGGCACATTCCCGTTCAAGCATGTGTATTTCACCGGTATTGTCCGTGATAAACTTGGCAGAAAGATGAGCAAGAGCCTTGGCAACAGTCCTGACCCTATAGAACTTATCAATAAATTCGGTGCTGATGGTGTGCGCATGGGTATGATGCTCTCCGCTCCTGCCGGTAATGATATCCTCTTCGACGAGAGTCTCTGCGAACAGGGACGTAATTTCAACAATAAGATATGGAATGCTTTCCGCCTCGTCAAGGGCTGGGAGGTGGCTGATATTGAACAGCCGCAGGTGAGCAATATAGCAACAAAATGGTTTGACGCAAAACTGAAAGCTGTCAATGCGGAGATAGTTGATCTGTTCAAAAAATACCGCCTGTCAGAAGCTCTTATGGTGGTTTACCGCCTGTTCTGGGACGAGTTCTCCAGTTGGTATCTTGAGATGATAAAGCCGGCTTACGGCTCTCCAATCGACCGTAAGTCGTATGATATGACTTTATCATTCTTCAATGAACTGTTGAAAATGCTGCATCCTTTCATGCCGTTTATCACAGAGGAGCTGTGGCAACATCTGTATGACCGCAAGGAAGGCGACAGTATCATGCGTGATTGCATCGACATTGCAGCACCTTCTGTTGCTGATAATAAGATATGCGCTGATATCGAGTTCATAAAACAGGTAATCGGTAATGTGCGCACTATACGTAACCAGAAGAATATCCCACTGAAGGAAGGTCTTGCTCTCGTTGTAATGGGCACTCATAATTATGCTGATTATGATTGCGTGTTGACTAAGATGGCTAACCTTAGCGGTATTGAGGTATCATCAGAGAATATTCCTGATTCCGTTAAGTTTATGGTTGGCACCAACGAATATGCTGTTCCTGTGGGTAATCTCGTTGATGTTGATGCGGAAATAGAGAAACAGGAGGCACAGCTCAAGCACCTTGAGGGCTTCCTCATCGGTATAAACAAAAAACTCTCCAATGAGAAGTTTGTTGCCAATGCTCCAGAGGCTGTTGTTGCAATGGAGAGGAAAAAGCTCCATGACTCAGAGGAGAAGATTGCGGCTCTTAAGTCTTCTTTGGCGGAATTGAGAAACAAGAGAAAATAATAAAAAATAATATAAAATGTGTTTGAGGAAATATAAGATATTCGTTATATTCGTGATGTTCATCGCTGTGTTCTCGTTCATTTCATGTAGTGATGATGACAATGACAATGTCACTCCGGTTGACAATACTCCAGAGGAGACGGTGTTTATTTATATGCCATATTCGGGCAACCTTTATTCGTATTTCCTTGAGAACATAAAGGCTTTTGAGACGGCGATTACCAACAATGCGGGACTTGGAAGGAAACGCCTCATGGTGTTCATCTCCACAAGTGCCTCTAATGCTTACCTCTATGAGATTTCCTATAATAACGGTATATGCGTACACGACACACTGAAAAACTATTATTTCGGTTCGGCTGAATATACCACTTCTTCAGGCATAACGTCCATTTTGGAGGACGTGATGACCGAGTCGCCAACTGACAAATATTCCATGATAATCGGTTGCCATGGCATGGGCTGGCTTCCCAAAAGTGTGACAACAAGGGCTGGCTACAAGCCTGCAAAGCGTATCGAGGGGGCGCATCAGACACGCTTTTTCGGTCATTCGAGCAATAGCACTTACCAGACTGACATCACCACTCTTGCCGAAGGCATAAAGGCAACGGGCGTGAAAATGCAATATATCCTGTTTGACGACTGCTATATGTCTAACATAGAGACGGCATACGACCTAAGAGAGGTTACGGATTATCTTATCGCCTCGACTTGTGAGATAATGATTGAGGGTATGCCTTACGCATACATCGGAAAAAGCCTTCTCGACCACGACTATAAAGGGGTGTGCGACGGCTTCTATGCTTTCTACTCCGCATACTCTCCTCCTTGCGGCACTATCGGTGTTACCGATTGCAGTGAGACAGAGAATATGGCGTATATCATGAGGAATATCAACACCATGTATCCTGACGGCTTGTCTGATACGGATGACATCCAGATACTTGATGGCTATTCTCCTGCCATTTTCTTTGATTTCGGCGACTATGTGGCTCATCTTTGTCAGGATGCTTCCCTTCTCTCCACGTTCAATACAGAACTTGAGAAACTTGTGCCCTATAAGGCAAATACCGATACTTATTATTCTGAATATACAAATAAACAGAAAGCTATCACCGCTTTCTCTGGTCTCACTATTTCCGACCCATCACAAAACACCGACCATTCAGTAGTTGAGGCTAAAACACAAACAAATTGGTATTACGCCACACATTAATACCATATTTTCTCTTGGTAAGAGAGAGTATATTCACATTGCAAAGGTAATATAATTTCTTT
>JAJQAR010000191.1 GCA_021203705.1 Prevotella sp.
CTCGATGCCTACACCGTTGCAATACATTGACACGGCGCGTATACATCTATATTCAAAATACGATACACTGTGGTATCGTTCACCTTTCGTGTTCAGGGAGCGGGAGGGAGTGCCGCGAAGTTATGAGGTGCTTGGAGAGTGGCGTCCTGGCGTGGAATATAGCTTTGAGGTAGACTCACTCGCATTCACGGACATTTATGGTATGGTGTCGGATGCTTTCAAACAAGGATTGAAGGTTAAGACAGAGGATTCTTACGCCACAGTTCTCGTTTCGTTGACGGGAATGTCAGACAAAACTGTCGTAGTGCAGATGTTGAGCAGTTCAGATGCAGTGGTGAAAGAGACAACTACCCGCAATG
Source organism: Prevotella sp. (assembly GCA_021203705.1). GTDB lineage: Bacteria > Bacteroidota > Bacteroidia > Bacteroidales > Bacteroidaceae > Prevotella. The sequence goes on from JAJQAR010000191.1 coordinate 360, forward strand.
GCAATGCAGAGTTCTACTATGTAAAGCCTGGTACATATTATATGCGAATGTTCATAGACACGAACAACAACGGTATATGGGATACGGGTGATTATGAGACAGGGAGACAGGCGGAGACCACCTATTATTACCCAGAGGAGTTTGAATGTAAGGCGAAATGGGACTTGACACTAACGTGGAATCCTACTGCCAAAAGTCTTGATAAACAGAAACCGGAGAAGATAACCAAACAAAAACCGGATAAGGAGAAAGCAGTAAAGCAGCGAAATGCTGAAAGGGCAAAGAAAAAAGGTATTCCTTATCCAGGCGACTAAAACGAATTAAATAATGAGACACATCAGACAAATATTGTTTTTCATGGTACTCACTGTTTTTTCCACATCAGCAAGAGCACAGTGTACTATGACGAATACGGCCTTCAAGGGAGGGGAGAAATTGGCATATAACCTATATTTCAATTGGAAGTTCGTGTGGGTGAAAGCCGGTACTGCCGCGATGACCACAACACAAAGTACATACAAAGGCCAGCAGGCATATAAGGCAAGTCTTACAACGAGTGGTAACAAAAGGGCAGATAACCTGTTTTTTATGCGGGACACCCTACTTAGTTATGTTACTACCGATCTTGCGCCACTGTATTACCGCAAGGGCGCCGTTGAGGGGAAACGATATACGGTGGATGAGGTGTGGTATACTTATCCTAACGGAAAATGTAACATCAGGCAGCAACGCTTCCATAAGGATGGTAAGAAGGAGTTGCGCAACTATGTCCCCAACAGTTGTGTGTATGACATGTTGACTATATTCCTCCGTGCACGCAGTTTTGATTTAGGCAATTGGACTGTGGGAAAGGTGGTGAATTTCCAGATTGCCGACGGCAAAAGCACAAACCCCGCTCAGGTAAAATTTTGCGGAAAGAAGACTATCAAGGGAGACAACGAAGTGAAATACAGATGTTTAGAACTGTCGTACACGGAGAAAGAGAAGGGCAAATGGCGAGAGATAGCGCGTTTTTTCGTTACCGATGATGCCAACCATGTTCCTGTGCGCCTTGATATGTTTCTCAAGTTCGGTTCTGCCAAAGCGTTTCTCACAAGTATGAGCGGTACCCGCAACGAGGTTAAATCAATAGTAAAGTGATTGCCGATGAAGAAATTGTATATTGAGACATACGGTTGCCAGATGAACGTGGCAGACAGCGAGGTGGTGGCATCGGTGATGAAGATGGCAGGTTATGAGGTGTGTGAGAGTATTGATGAGGCAGATGCGGTATTCCTCAATACGTGCAGCGTGCGAGACAATGCCGAGCAGAAAGTTCTGAACCGTCTTGACACTATCCATGCCATGACACGTAAGCGCAGACTGATTATCGGAGTTCTCGGCTGTATGGCGGAGAGGGTGAAGGAAGAGCTTATTGAAAACCACCATGCAGACCTTGTTGCCGGTCCTGATGCTTATCTTTCGTTGCCAGACCTTATAGCCCAGGCGGAACTGGGGCATAAGGCGATGAATATAGAGCTGTCAACAACGGAGACATACCGTGATATAGTGCCGCAGCGACTGCATGGCGCGCGAGTAGGCGGTTTTGTGAGTATCATGAGAGGTTGCAACAATTTCTGTCATTATTGCATTGTTCCTTATACACGAGGACGAGAGCGCAGCAGGGATGTCGAGAGTATTCTTTCTGAGGTTCGTGACCTTCGTGACCGTGGTTTCAAGGAAGTTACGTTGTTGGGGCAGAATGTAAATTCGTATAGGAGCCTCCTCCAACTTCCCCCTAATGGGGAGAGTATTGATTTTCCGGCACTTTTGCGGATTGTTGCGGAGGCTGTTCCTGAGATGCGGATACGGTTTACGACGAGTCATCCGAAGGATATGAGTGATGATACTCTTAGGGTGATTGCGGAGTATCCGAATCTCTGTCATCATATTCATTTGCCTGTTCAGAGTGGGTCAGACAGGATATTGAAACTTATGAACCGCAAATATACCCGTGAGTGGTATCTTGGCAGGGTGGAGGCGATAAGGAAGATAATTCCTGATTGTGGATTGTCTACCGATATCTTCGTCGGTTACCATAGTGAGACAGAGGAGGACCATCAGATGTCACTTTCACTTATGCGAGAGGTGGGTTACGACAGTGCTTTCATGTTCAAGTACAGTGAGCGTCCTGGCACATACGCATCGAAACACCTTCCTGACGATGTTCCTGAGGATGTTAAACTGCGGCGCTTGGCAGAGATGATTGAGTTGCAGACAAAATTGTCGGCAGAATCCAACGCCCGTGATGTGGGTAAGGAGTTTGATGTGTTAGTGGAGGGATTCAGCAAGCGCAGCAGGGAAAATCTTTGCGGGCGCACAAGTCAGAATAAGATGGTGGTGTTCGACAAGGGGCAGCATCATGTGGGCGAGACCGTAAGGGTAAGGATTACGGACAGTTCGAGTGCGACACTTAAAGGGGTTGTAGTAAATTAAAAATATACCGATGAAAGAATTCATGCAGATATTGTTCCGTTTTTTGCCGCCATATAAGAAATATATGGTGCTGACGGTGGTGTTCAACATAATTTCTGCAGTGCTGAATGTATTCTCTTTCATGGCAGTAATTCCTATTCTGCAAATTCTTTTCAAGACAGAGGAGAATGCGAAGAAAATAGAATTTATGGAGTGGGGCAGTGCCGGTTTCGACAAGGTTGCCGTAAACAATGCGTATTACTGTGTGCAGCAGTTGGTGGAGTCGGTCGGGTCTACCACTACATTACTTGTAATAGGTCTGTTCCTCATATTCATGACGTTTCTGAAGACTGGGGCATATTTTCTTTCGTCCGCCACTATTGTGCCGATAAGGACGGGTGTGGTACGTGATATCCGTAATATGCTGTACAAGAAGATCACGTCGCTGCCGTTGGGTTATTTCACTGAGGAGCGCAAGGGGGATATTATCGCACGAATGAGCGGTGATGTGCAGGAAGTGGAGCGTTCTATTATGTCGGGTCTTAATATTCTTTTCAAGAATCCGATACTGATTATCTCTTATTTCGTCACGCTGGTTATCGTGAGCTGGCAGTTGACGCTGTTCACGCTGATATTCGTTCCCGTAATGGCGTGGCTGATGGGTTTCGTGGCGAGGAAACTGAAAAGGAAGTCGATTGCGGCACAGTCGTTGTGGAGCGACACGATGAGCCAGGTGGAGGAGACATTAGGTGGTCTGCGTATCATCAAGGCGTTCTGCGCTGAGGAGAAGATGAACAGGCGTTTCGACAGGGTAAACACGGAATACAGCGACCAGACATTGCGTATCAACGTGCGTCAGCAGATGGCACACCCGATGAGCGAGTTCTTGGGTACGGTGATGATCGTGATAGTACTGTGGTTCGGGGGTGTTCTCGTGCTTAACAACATGACGCTAAGCGGACCCACGTTCATCTATTACTTGGTAATCCTTTACAGCATCATCAACCCGTTGAAGGAGTTTGCGAAGGCGACATACGAGGTGCCGAAGGGTCTTGCGTCAATGGAGAGGGTTGACAAGATACTGCGTGTGGAGAACAATATCAGGGAGGCGGAAAATCCCGTGCGTATCGGGGAGTTCCGTAATGAGATCGAGTTCCGTAACGTGTCTTTCAGATACGGCAAGAAATGGGTACTGCGTAATATCAACCTCACCATCGGGAAGGGAAAGACGGTCGCATTAGTAGGTCAGAGCGGCGGAGGAAAATCGACTTTGGTTGACCTTATTCCGCGTTATTACGATGTCCAGGAGGGTGAGGTGCTTATAGACGGAGTGAACGTGAAGGATCTTGGCATTCATGACCTGCGCTCGCTGATAGGCAACGTAAACCAGGAGGCGATACTGTTCAATGACACGTTCAGGAACAATATCTCATTCGGAGTTGAGAATGCGACTGACGAGGAGATAGAGAACGCTGCAAGGATAGCCAACGCACATGATTTCATTATGGAGACGGAGCAGGGTTATGACACCAACATCGGGGACCGTGGGAGCAGGCTGTCGGGCGGTCAGAGACAGAGGGTGAGCATAGCGAGGGCGATATTGAAAAATCCTCCCATCCTTATACTTGACGAGGCGACATCCGCCCTTGACACGGAGAGCGAGAGGGTAGTGCAGGATGCTCTTGAACGTCTGATGAAGACACGGACTACGGTAGCCATCGCACACAGGCTTTCGACAATAAGGAACGCTGACGAGATCTGCGTGATACACGAGGGTGAGATTGTGGAGCGAGGCACTCATGAGGAGCTTTTAGCGTTGGACGGCTATTACAGGAAGCTGAACGACATGCAGACATTGTAAGGTTATGAGGGCATTTTACGGTATCGTTTACGGCTTGTTCTATATGTTGTCTCTGCTGCCATACAGGGTGTTGTATGTGGTGTCTGATTTCCTTTATCTTATCGTATATCATATCGTGCGCTACAGAAGGGCGTTGGTAAGGGGCAATATCTCATCATCGTTTCCAGAGAAAAGCGTTGAGGAGTGCGTTTCGATAGAGAAGGGCTTCTACAGGTGGTTCTGCGATTATTTCGTGGAGACGGTGAAACTGCTGTCGGTGAGTTCAGATGAACTGCTGCGTCATATCGAGTTCCGCAATGCAGATGAGATAGAGAAATGCTTTGACGACGGTCAGGCATGCGCCGCTCTGCTTGGTCATTACTGCAACTGGGAACTGCTGTCGGCAACGGGTCTGTCGTTCAGGAGACACAAGGAGGCGGTTTGCGGACTGATATACCATCCCATGCATAGCGTACTGTTTGACAAGCTGTTCATAAAGATACGTCAGAGCAAAGGGGGTCTGTGTATTCCAAAGAATGACGTGCCGCGTTATCTTATCTCGTTCCGCTCTCAGAAGCTGATGAACCTGTTCGGTTACATCGCCGACCAGCTTCCGAAATACTCGAACATACACCTGTGGCTGCCGTTTCTCGGACATGACACTCCTGTGTTTACGGGGGGAGAGCGTCTGATGCGTAAGATGAACAATGCGGTGTTTTATGTGGATATGGAGCGGCCCATGCGTGGGAAGTATATCTGCACGTTCAGACTAATGACGAGGAGACCCAACGAGTTGGGGGAGTATGAGCTGACAAGGCGGTTTTTCGTCATGCTTGAGGAGACGATAAGGCGTGATCCTTGTTTTTATCTGTGGAGCCATAACAGGTGGAGACGGACGCATGAGGAGTTTGACAGGATGTTCAAGGTTGAGAACGGCCATGTGGTGAAAAGACAGGGGATGGAGAGGTTTGTAAAGGAACTGCCGGGCGTTTTCGAGACTGCGGGCGAGACGCTTCATTCAGGGCGCAACATGGTGAAGCTGTTTGATGTCGATGGCAAGTCTGTGGTGGTCAAGAGGTACAAGAAGCCGAACATCATACAGTGTGTCTCCTATTCATTTTTCAGGAAAAGCAAGGCGGAGCGTGCCTATCTGTATGCTGCGGAACTGCAAAGGAGGGGATTCAACACGCCTACGGGGATTGCTTTCGTGGAGATCAAGAAATGTCTTTTGCTGCGAGAGAGTTATTTCGTGTCGGATTATTGCGGTCTGCCCTCGGTGATGCCGTTGCTGAAAAGAGAGGATTTTGATTGCGGGCTTGCAGAGGCTCTTGCGAAGTTTCTTGTCTCGCTGCATGAGAAAGGTGTGCTTCACGGGGATTTGAATTTGTCGAATATCCTGTTTGAGAGGGGTTCCGGGGGTTACAGGTTCTGGCTGATTGACACCAACAGGTCGAGGTTCAAACTTGCGGCTGGCGAGGCGATGGCTGAGGATGATGAGGCGTATAAAAATGCAGATGAAAGGGAGAGGTATAAACCTGCGGATGATGGGGCGGAATTGAAACTTTCGGATGATAGTGGCAGGGCGGAATTGAAACTTTCGGGTGATAATGGCGAGGCGAGGGCTGCGGCTGACAGTGGTGGCTCGAAATTGAAGCCAGGGACTGTTAATGAGGGGGCGAGGTTCAGGCAGGCGGCTGATGTTGATAGGGCGAAGTATGAGCAACCTACGAC